>NZ_JBWKCM010000011.1:140496-184769 GCF_056436485.1 Streptomyces sp. NPDC043746
CCTACCCCCCCCCCCCCCCCCCCCCCCCCCCCCCCCCCCCCCCCCCCCCCCCCCCCCCCCCCCCCCCCCCCCCCCCCCTCCCCTCCCCCCCCCCCCTCCCCCCCCCCCCCCCCCCCCCCCCCGTCCCCCCCCGGTGCGCCCGGCCCCTCCGGCCCCACCACGGGCCCGGTCCCCGGTACCTCGTCGCTGACCCCCGACCTCGACAGCATCCCCGGGCTGGGCGGCCCCGGCCCCATGGGCCCCGGCACCCCCGGTGGCGTGCCGCCCCGGCTCTCCGACGACACCGCGATCCTGACGCCGCAGTCCCCGGCACCCGACGCGGGCCCCGGCGGCCACGTCTCGGGCGACACGCTGACGAGCGGCATCCCCGTGGTGCCCGGCGAGCCGCGCTCGACGTTCCCGGGCGGACCGAACGGCCCCGGTGGCGTCTTCCCGGGCGGCCCGGGCTCGGGCGGCGGCCCCTTCGCAGGGAGCCCCGGCGGCTCCGGGAGCCCCTTCCCGGGAGCCCCCGGCGACGGTGACCCGTTCGCGGACGGGTCCGGCGGCCCGGGCGCGCCCACGACGCCCCGCCCCGCCGCCGCGCGCCCGCAGCCGACGCCCGCGGCCCCCGCCAAGAAGGGCCGCTCCAAGCTGGTCCTCCTCGGTGTGGCCGCGGCCGTGCTGCTCGGCGTCGCCTACGGCGCCGGGCTCCTACTGAACCACTCCGAGGTCCCCAAGGGCACCACGGTGCTCGGGGTCGACATCGGCGGCGGCACGAAGGAGGAGGCGGTCGTCAGGCTGGAGGCCGCTCTCGGCGAGCGGTCCCGGGCCCCGCTGACGCTCTCCGTGGACGGCAAGGAACAGCAGCTGGACCCGGAGAAGGCCGGTCTCACCCTGGACAGCCAGGAGACCGTGCGCGGAGCCGCGGGCAGCGACTACAACCCGGTCTCGGTGATCGGCTCGCTGTTCGGCGGGGCGCGCACCGCGGACGCGGTGATCCCGGTCGACGAGGAGAAGCTCGGCGTCGCGCTGAACGACCTGGCGGGCACCGCCGGTTCGTCCCAGGACGGCACGATCCGGTTCGAGCCGAACAAGGCGATCGCGGTCCCGGGCAAGCCCGGCAAGACCCTGGACGTCGGCCAGTCGCTGATCTCCGTCCGCGACGCCTACCGCGCCCAGGTCCAGACCGGCCGGCCCAAGGTGGTCGAACTCCCCGTCACCACCCGGGAACCCACCATCACCCAGGCCGAACTGACCCGGGCGATGAAGGAGTTCGCGGAGCCCGCGATGTCCGACCTGATCACCATCAAGGCGGGCCCGAAGCAGATCCAGTTCGGCCCGGCGAGGTCGCTGCCGCAGATCCTCTCCATGAAGGCCGTCGACGGCCGACTGGTCGACGTCTACGACAAGAAGGCGATCACCACCCTCCTGGACGGCGTCTTCGACGGCATCACCGCCGTCAAGGCCGACGGCCGGCAGCACCCGGTCGACGCGGACGACGTGGCCCAGGCGATGAAGACCGCCCTCACCGGCAAGACCCCGGCCGAGCGCACGGTCACCATCGACCTCACCGGCGAGGGCTGAGCCCCGCCCGTACGCTCGACGGCCCCCGCCCGGACCCCCCGGACGAGGGCCGTCCGCGTTTCCGCCATCCGGGCAGGGACCCCCGTCCCCGCCCGCGACCGGGTGAACCGACACCCCGTCTCCCGCGTCCGGTGGTCGCCGCCAGGCCGGACCCGGACGCGCGGGTGGGGGGCGTACGGGGGACCATGGGGCCATGAGCCCGCCCGACGCCGGTCCGCCGCGCCCGGCCCGTGACGACCGTCCGGCCTCCGGTATCGGTCGGCACATCAAGGTCTGGTTCCGTTTCGTGCCGCGTGAGGGCTGGCTGCCGTACGACACCGAGGGGCTGTGGGCGACCCGGCTGAGCGCCGACACCGCCCGGGTCGCCAACGTGCCCTTCCTCCAGGACGGGGTGGCCGAGGGCGAGACCGTACGGTTCACGACCGACGCGGACGGTGTGCACTGGGCCACCGGGCGGGTGGCCGAATCCGGCAACTGCACCGTACGCGTGCTGCCCGTGCCGGACGGCCCTCTCGGGCGGGACGCCCGCGCCGTGCACGAGCGGTTCGCCCCGTTCGGGCTGGGCGGCGAGGTGTTCAGCGCGGACTTTCCGCTGGTCGCGCTCACCGTGCCCGAGGGTGCGGACCTCCGGGCGATCAAGGCGCTGCTCGTCCGGGGGAGGGACGAGGGGTGGTGGCACTTCGAGGTCTCGTGCGCCACGGAGGCCTGGCGGGAGGCGTGAGGAGGGGGTGGGCCTGGAGCCGGGCAGTGGGGGCCGACGGCAGGTGGTGGGGGCGCCCGGGAGCCTCCCGCCGGCCGCGCGGCGCCCCGTGCACGGCGTCCTCGACGGAGTCGGGGGTGTCCTGGCCGGTCACGAGGTCGTCGTCTCCTTCGTGTTACCGGTACGAGGTGATCCGTCCCCCGGCAGTCCGCCCGCCGGGTCCGCCCCGCGTCCCGAGGGTCTCCCCGCCCGCAGCCCCGGCGCCAGGGCCAGCGTCACCGCCACCGAGAGCGCAGCGACCGCCGCCATCCCGGTCCCCGGCGAGGTCAGCTGGGCGATGGACCCCGCGACGGCCGCGCCCACGCCCTGCATCGCGAGCATCCCGGAGGAGCTGAGCCCCAACGCCTGACCGCTCAGCTCCCCGGGCGTCAGGGCCATCAGCCGTTCCTGGAGCAGCAGGCTCGCGCTGAAGCCGACGCTCGCCAGCACCACCGCCACCACCGCGACGGGCAGCCCCGGCTCCAGGGCGAACACCAGGTAGGGGGCGGCCAGCAGCAACCGCAGCGGACTGCCGAGCCGGGCGCGCCACCGCCCCGGAACGAACCGGCCCACCAGCGTGTCCCCGACGAGCATCCCCAGGGCCCCGCAGGCGAAGAGGAGCCCCGCGTGCCCCGGCGCGTACGCGATGTACAGGGACTCGCACCCCACGACCAGCCCGTTGGGCACCCACAGGGCGAGGTACACCGTGCGGCGGGGGGCCAGGGACCAGAGCGCGGCGTTGGTCCGCCAGGTCTCCCGGACCGAGGCCCGGCCGGTGGCGCGGGGCGGCCGGGCGGCGAGCCCGAACCGGGCGAGGGCGGCGGCCACGACGTACAGCGCCGCCCCGACCAGCAGCGTGCCGCGCGCCGAGAGGACCCCCACCAGCACCCCGCCCACCGCGAATCCGGCGATCTGCATGGTGCCGACCGACATGTTGAGCACCGAGCGGCCGAGCAGGAAGCCCTGCCGCGGCAGGATCTCGTTGAGCAGCCCGTACCGCACCCCGCCGCCCAGCGAGGAGGCCACCCCGAGGGCCAGGAGGACGGCGAAAGCGGCCCAGAGGGGCAGCCCGGGGACCGCCTGTACGGCGGTGCCGAGCGCGAACAGCAGCGCCAGGCCCGTCAGTGTGGCGCGCGGCGGCAGCCGGTCCGCCGCCGAGAGCAGGGTGAGGGCCCCGGCCACCTGGGCCAGGGACGGGCCGAACATGGCCAGCGCCGACAGCAGCGGGGAGCCGGTCGAGGCGTAGACGAGGGTGCCGAGGGCGAGACCGGTCGCGGTCTGCGCCGCCACCTGCACGGAGGCGGTCGTGAAGAGAGGGAGGAACTCCCGGGTGCGGAAGAGTTCGCGGTAGGTGCGCATCAGCGGAGTCTGCGAGGGCGGTCCGCGGGCTGGTTAATCTTTCGCGTACAGGCGAAACGTCGAGGCCTGGGGGTGCCCGTGCGGCGGCGGTCGGCGGTGGAGCCGCGCGCGGACGCCACCCGCGCACGCCTCCCCCCAAGTCACCCGGGAGCACCCATGGGCTGGTGGCAGATCAGCACCGACACCCTCGCGAGCAGCCGCTTCGTCGTCTCCCCGCTCGCGGAGACCGTGGCGAGCCTGAGGACCCTGGAGCGGGCCACCGCCGCGCATCCGCGGGAGCGGGCCTGGCTGGAGCGGTGGCTGCCCGTCTACCGGCGGCTCCAGGCCGACGACCCGCTCGCCGCCCGGATCGTCCGTGCCGCCCTCACCCCCCGCTGGAGCGCCGACTTCCTCACCCCTGCCCCGGTCCCCCCTCCCGCCGGGCAGGAGCCGGACCCGTTCGCGCGGGAGCTGAGGCGGGTCCGGGCGACGCCGCCGGAGGTGGCCCGCGCCGATATCGCCGTGAGCCTGGGTGGGCCGCTGCCCGCCGCGCTGGACCGGGACGACCTGGCGCAGCGGAGCGCCGACCTCCTGGAGTGGGTGTGGACGCGGACCGTCGAGCCGGAGTGGCCCGCCCGGCGCCGGGTGCTGGAGGCCGATGTGATCGCCCGGGCCGCCCAGTTGGGCCGGGGCGGCTGGGCGCGGGCGCTCGACGGGATGCGGCCGGGGATGCGGTGGCTGGGGGAGAGCCGGCTCCAGATCAACACGTACGACAACCCGCCGCGCGAACTCGTCGGCGCCCAGCTGGTGTTCGTCCCCGTCACCGCCGACGCGGGCTGGGCCTGCTGGGACATCCCGCACCGCTACGGCGTGGTCTACCCCTGCGCGGGCGCGCTGGCCGACCCCGGGCGCGCACCCGTACCGCAGGCGCTCGGCGCGCTGATCGGCCCGGCCCGGGCGGGCGTTCTGGTGCTGCTCGCCTCACCGCTCTCCACCACCCAGCTCACCGCGCTGACCGGGCAGGGGCTGGGCTCCGTCGGCCGCCATCTGCGGGTCCTGCTGGACGCGGGGCTGGTGCGCCGCCGCCGGGACGGACGGTCCGTGCTCTATTTCCGTACGGCGGCGGGGGACGGGCTGGTGCGCGCCGCGGGCTGAACGCGCCCGGCGCGCGCCCCCGTCCGCAGCTGGGACGTCACCGGCGGGCGATGCGCTCCGCACGGGTCGAGCGCATGTATGAGTCGTGACATCGGTGACTGTTGGCGACGCTCATCGTTATGACAATTTCTCTCTCGCCACGGAACGCCGAGCGAGGGGAATGTCGTGAACCCGGAGTACGCCGCGTACTGCCAGGCGGACCGCCGCTTCTACGACGCGCCCCACCGTTCCCTCGAAGCCGGCGCCGAGGAGCGGGCGTTCTACGCCCCCGTCCGCGGCGGAGCACCCGAGGGGTGGACCCGCTCCCGGCGCGGTGACTGGCTCTCCTTCAGCCCGGACGGGCTGCGGCTGCCGGC
The DNA here is from genome assembly GCF_056436485.1 of Streptomyces sp. NPDC043746. Classification (NCBI taxonomy): domain Bacteria; kingdom Bacillati; phylum Actinomycetota; class Actinomycetes; order Kitasatosporales; family Streptomycetaceae; genus Streptomyces; species Streptomyces sp. NPDC043746. The sequence goes on from NZ_JBWKCM010000011.1 coordinate 145,648, forward strand.
CCAGGGGTGGAAGCTCCACATATCGGCCGCCGCCGACAACGCGGAATCGGTGCTGGAGCGGGTCGCGGCCCACTGCCTGGCCCACCGGCTGCCCTTCAAGTGCGTGCCCTCTCCGGCCCTGTTGGCCCTGCGGAACTCCAAGTACGCGGACCGGGCGGGCAGCGGCAAGTTCATCACCGTGTACCCGCACTCCGAGGAGGCGTTCCCCGAGGTGTGCGCCGCGCTGACGGAGCTGCTGGAGGGCGAGCACGGCCCGTACATCCTCAGCGACCTGCGGTGCGGGAACGGGCCTGTGCACACGCGGTACGGGGCGTTCGCCGCCCGCTTCTGCACGGGCCCCGACGGGCGGCCCGTCCCCGCCGTGGCCGATCCGCAGGGGCGGCTGGTCCCCGACGACCGGGGCCCGGCCTTCCGGGTGCCCGCCTGGGTGACCCCGCCCGACTTCCTGCGCCCGCACCTGGAGGCCCGCGCCGCCGTGGGACTCGGGGACGTCCCGTACACGGTCGAGAAGGCGCTCCACTTCTCCAACGGCGGCGGGGTCTACCTCGGCCGGGACACCCGTACGGGCGAGCAGGTCGTCCTCAAGGAGGCCCGCCCGTACGCCGGACTCGCCGCCGACGGGGCGGACGCCGTCGCCCGGCTGGAGCGGGAGCGGACCGCGCTGGAGCGGCTGGCGGGGCTGGAGTGCGTACCGGCCGTGCACGACGCGTTCGAGGTCGGCGGCCACCACTTCCTGGTCCTCCAGTACCTGCCGGGCACCACCCTCAACACCGTCTTCGCCCGCCGCTTCCCGCTCGCCCGGCGCGACCCGGCCCCCGAACTGCTCGCCGAACACGCGGCGTGGGCCGAGGAGGTGTACGGGAAGGTCGAGCACGCCGTCGAGGCCGTGCATGCCCGGGGCATCGTCATCAGCGATCTGCACATGAGCAACGTCATGGTCGACGAGGAGTCCGGCCGGATCGCCCTGCTCGACTTCGAGGCCGCCTCCCCGGCCGCCGACCGCCGTCGCCAGATCGTCGCCAACCCGGCCTTCGTCGCCCCGCCCGACCGGCGTGGCACCGACATCGACCGGTACGCGCTCGCCTGTCTCCGCCTCGCGCTGTATCTGCCGCTCACCACGCTCTTCGGTATCGACCGGACGAAGGCGGCGGGGCTCGCCCGGGAGATCACGCGCGTCTTCCCGGTGGGGGAGGAGGGGCTGCGGTCGGCGGTGGAGGAGATCCAGCGGGGTGCGGGTGCTCCTGGCCGGACGGATGCTGGTGCTCCGTCCTGTACCGACCCGGGCGCTTCTTCCCGTACGGATGCGGGTGCCCGGCCTCGTACGGGCGCGGGCGATTCCCGTACGGGCGTGGGCGCCGGCGCCTCCCGGCCGCTCCCGCCCGATCCCGGAGACTGGCCGGAGAGCCGGGCCGCGATGGCCCGGGCCATCGCCGCCTCCTGCACGCCCGACCGCGACGACCGGTGTTTCCCCGGTGACATCGCCCAGTTCGCCACCGCGACCGGCGGTCAGTCCTTCGCGTACGGCGCCGCGGGCGTGCTCTACGCCCTGCACGAGACCGGCGCGCCGCGCTGCGAGCCGGCCGAGGAGTGGCTGCTGCGGCAGGCCAAGGACCCGGCCTCCGGCTCCCCGCTCGGCTTCTACGACGGGCTCACCGGCATCGCCTGGACACTGAACCGGATCGGCCGCACCGCCGAGGCCGCCGACCTCGCCCGGATCGTCCTGGACCAGCCGCTGGAGGGTCTGGCACCCGGACTGCACAGCGGGTACGCCGGTATCGGCCTCGCCCTCGACGACCTGGCCCGGACCGCCTCCGCCGCCGAGGCCCCCGCGCTCGCCGCGGCAGCCGACCGCTGCACCGCCCTGGCCGTACGGGCCTTGGTGGACGGCCCGCCGTCCCCCCGCACGGGGCTCCTGCACGGCGCGACCGGAGTGGCCCTGCTGCTGATCCGCCGGTACGGGACCACCGGGGACCCCGCCCTGCTCGACCTGGCCGCCGCCGCCATCCGGCGCGACCTGGACCGGTGCCGGGCCGGGGGCGACGGCGAACTCCTCGTCGTCGAGGGCAAGCGGCTGATGCCCTACCTCGGAGCGGGCAGCGCCGGGATCGCGGCCGTCATCGACGCCTACCTCGCCCACCGCGCCGACCCGGAGCTGGAGGCGGCGGGCCGGGCCCTGCTCCCGGCCGCGCTCTCCGCCTTCTACATCCAGCCCGGACTGCTGCGCGGCTCGGCCGGACTCCTCATGCACCTGGCGGCCACGCCCCTGTGCGCCGCGGAGACCAGGGAGCGGGCCATCCGCCTCCACACCCGCCTGCTGGCCGGTCACGCCCTCACCCACGAAGGCGGACTCGCCTTTCCCGGCGAGCAGTTGATGCGGCTGTCGATGGACCTGGCCACCGGGACCGCCGGCTGCCTGCTCGCCCTGGGCGCCGCCCTCGGCACATCGCAGGGCCCGGCCGTCACCCTTCCCTTCCTCGCCGCCACCGCTCCACCGGTGGCGCATCCCGGCCGCGTGAGCGGCCCCACGGACCGGCTCCTTCAGGGGTCGTAGCTGCACCACCGCTCAACACCCAGCCGGAGCAACGGGTTCCGGTTACCGTCCCAGAAAGGAAACACCATCATGGCGCTTCTGGACCTTCAGGCGATGGAGACCCCGGCCGAGGAGTCCTTCGACGAGCTCGCCACGGGCAGCCAGGTCTCGCTGCTGGTCTGCGAGTACAGCTCCCTCAGCGTGACCCTCTGCACCCCGTGACGCCTCGCCGCCCGGTCCGCCGGTGATCCCACCGGCGGACCGGGCGGCCCGTCCGCCGGTCCCGAGCGGTTCGTCCGCCCGGGACCGGCGGCGTACGTACGGGCGTGCGCGTACGTGCGGACACCCGAAGCCGCGAGCCACCGCGAGACGGAAGGAAGGGAAGACCAGGTGCGGCCGAAACCCCGCCCCCGCCTCCGCCCTCCGGCGCCCTCCGGCGTACGTCGGCTCGCCCGGCGCCACCCGGGCGCCCTCCTCGCGCTCTTCCTCTGCTCCACCGGTGGGGCGCTCGCCGCCCTCGCCCTGCCCGCAGCCCTCGGCCACACCGTCGGCCGGCTCGTCGGCGGCGGGCCGGTGCCCTGGGGCGGGCTGTTGCTCTGCGCCGTCCTGACCCTCGCCGAGACCGGGTTCGACGCGGGCGCCGCCGTGCTCAGCACCAGCACCGGCGCCCGGCTCACCGCCCGTCTCCGCGCCCGCACCACCGCCCGGGTCCTGGCCGCCGAACCCCGCCGCGCCCTCGCCGTACCGACCGGGGACCTCACGGCCCGGCTCACCGCCCGCACCGCCGACGCGGCGACCGCACCCGTCACCGCCGCCGGGGCCGTCGCGGGCGTCCTGCTCCCGCTCGGCGCGGTCGTCGGCCTCTTCCTCATCGACCCCTGGACGGCCGCCGCCTTCCTTCTCGGCGCGCCCCTCCTCGTCGCCCTCCTGCACACCTTCACCCGCCGCACCGCCGACGCCGGGGCCGACTACCAGCGCGCCCAGTCCGTCATCGCCCACCGCCTCACCGAGGCACTCGACGGCGCCGACACCATCCGCGCCGCCCGCACCGGAGCCCGCGAGTACCGCCGCATCCTCGAACCGCTCGCCACCCTGGCGGTCCACGGCCGACGCACCTGGACCGTGTACGGGCGGGCCGCCGGCCAGAGCGCCCTGCTGCTGCCCCTCCTCATGCTGCTGGTCCTCGCGGTCGGCGGACTGCGGCTCCACGCGGGCGCGATCGGCGTCGGGGACCTCGTCGCCGCCTCCCGGTACGCGGCCCTCGCCGTCGGCATCGGCGCCCTCACGGGAGCGCTCGGCGCCCTCGCCCGCAGCCGCGCCGCCGCCCGCACCCTGGACCCGCTGCTCACCCTGGACCCGCTGCCGCACGAGGGGCTGGGCCCGGTCCCCGGCGGCCCCGGCCACCTCGAACTCCGGGACGTCGGCGTCGTACAGGGCGGACGGCAGGACGGGGAGCGGGGCGGAGGCCAGGACGGGGAGCGGAGCGCGGGACAGGACGAGAAGCAGGACGGAAGGCCGCTGCTCACCGGTGTGCGTCTCACCGTCCCCGGCGGCACGTCCCTCGCCGTCGTCGGCCGCTCGGGCTCCGGCAAGTCGGTCCTCGCGGCGGTCGTCGGACGGCTGCTCGACCCGGACACCGGAACCGTCCTCCTCGACGGCATCCCCCTGACCGCCATGGACCCCGCGCTCCTGCGCCCCGAGATCGCCTACGCCTTCGCCCGCCCGGCCCTGCCCGGCACCACGGTCGAGGACACGATCGCCTTCGGGCCGTGGACCGCCGGGCCCGCCGCGGTACGGGAGGGGGCCCGCGCCGCCCGCGCGGACGGGTTCGTCGGGCTCCTCCCGTACGGCTACGCCACCCCGCTCACCGACGCCCCGCTCTCCGGCGGCGAACGCCAACGACTCGGCCTGGCCCGGGCGTTCGCCCACCCCGGCCGACTGCTGATCCTGGACGACGCGCTCTCCGGCCTCGACACCGTCACCGAGCACCATGTCCGCCGCGCCCTCGACGAGCGGGCCGGGCGCTGCACCCGGGTGATCGTGGCCCACCGCCTCTCCTCGGCCGCCCGCGCCGACCAGGTCCTCTGGCTGGAGGACGGCCGCGTCCGGGCGACGGGCCCGCACGAGGAGCTGTGGGCCGATCCGGAGTACCGGGCGGTGTTCCGTACGGAGGCGGACGAGGCGGACGAGGCGAAAGAGGCGGATGAGCGGGCCGAGGCGGAAGGGACGGGACAGGAGGCGGGGACGGGCGAGGCGCTGCCGCGGCCCCGTACGGAAGCGGGGGTCCAGTGAAGCCGCCCCGGCCACCGCGACCGGCCGCACCGAGCGGCCCCCCCTCCGGCCCCCTCACCCGGGTCACCCGTGACGCCCGCCCCTTCCTCCGCGCCCGCACGGGAGTTGTCCTCCGGCTGGCCGGCTGGTCCCTGCTGGAGTTCGTCCAGACCTTCCTGGGCGGCTACGGCGTGGCGAGGGCGCTGGACCACGGCTTCCTCGCCGGGCGCCCGCTCACCGGTCTCCTCTGGCTGGCCGTCGCCGCCGTCGCCGTGCTCCCCGCCCAGCTCGCCACCCGCGGGGTCTTCGGACGCCTCGCGGACCTGGTGGAGCCGCTGCGCGACGGGCTCGTCCGGCGCGCGGTCTCCCGCGCGCTCGTCGCCGCCCTCGCGCACCCGGCCGACACCACCGCCCACTCCCTCTCCCAGGTCACCCACCAGAGCGAGATCGCCCGGGACGGCTGGGCCGGACTCGTCCTGACGCTCAGGTCGTTCGTGTTCACGGCGGCCGGCGCGGTCGCGGGGCTGCTGGCCCTGGAACCGAGGCTCGTGCTGCTCGTGCTGCCCCCGCTCGTCCTGGGCGCCGCCCTCTTCCTGGCCACCCTGGTGCCGATGGCCGCCCGCCAGCGCGACTACCTCACCGCCGACGAGGCATACGCCGCCCACGCGGGCCGGACCGCCGCGGACCTGCGGGACATCGCCGCCGCCGGGGCCGCCGACCGCACGGTGACGGAGTCCCGGGAACTGGCCGACGCCCAGGTCCGCGCGGCCCGTTCACTGGCCCGCTGGTCCGGTGTACGGGTGGTGGCCCTGGCGGTCTGCGGACGCTGTCCGCCCCTTCTCCTGCTCCTCGGCGCCCCCTGGCTGCTCCGCGACGGCCTCACGCCGGGCGCGCTCGTCGGCGCACTCACCTACCTCACCCAGGCGCTGGCCCCGGCGGTCCAGACGCTGATGACCATGCTCTCCACGGTCGGCGGCCGACTGCTGGTGGTCCTGGACCGCTTCACGGACGCGCCGCCGCCCCCGGCCGAGGACGAGGCCGAGGACCACGGTCGCGACCGAGGCGTACCCGCGCACCAGGACGCCCCCGTCGCCGAACTGGACGCCGTCACCTTCGCCTACGGGCCCGCCGCGCACCCCGTCCTGGACCGGCTCTCGCTCACCGTCGCCGTCGGTGAGCACCTGGCCGTCGTCGGGCCGAGCGGCAGCGGCAAGTCGACACTCGCCGCCGTCCTGGCCGGGGTGGAGGCGCCCGAAGCGGGCTCCGTGCGGTGGCTCGGGCGGCCGGTACGGGCGGCCGACGCCACCTCTGTACGGGTCCTGCTGCCCCAGCACGCGTACGTGTTCACCGGTTCGCTGCGTGACAACCTCCGCTATCTCCGCCCCGACGCGACCGACCGGGCCGTCGCCGCCACGGTCGACGCGCTCGGCCTGGCCCCCCTGGTGGCCCGCCTCGGCTCCCTGGACGCCCTCCTTGAACCGGACCGGCTCTCCCAGGGGGAACGCCAGCTCGTGGCCCTCGGCAGGGCCCATCTGGCGGCGCCGCCGCTCATCGTGCTCGACGAGGCCACCAGTCGGCTCGACCCGGCGGCCGAGGCCCGCGCCGAACTGGCCTTCGCCGCGCTGCCCAGCGCCCTGGTGGTCGTCGCCCACCGGCTCAGCTCGGCCCACCGCGCCGACCGGATCCTGGTCATGGACGGACCCCGCACCCGCTGCGGCACCTCGGCGGAGCTGCTGCGCACCTCGGCGCTCTACCGGGACCTGGCCGGGCTCTGGGAACCGGACGAGTCGCTCCACGACGACGGCCGGTCGAACGCGTCGTCGAACGACGCGCCCCGAGGCAGCGGGATCAAATCCATCCCGCCTCCTTCGCCCGCCTGATGGCGTCCACCCGATTGCGCGCGCCGGACTTCCGAATGGCGGCGGCGAGGTAATTGCGGACCGTCCCCTGGGTGAGATGCAGCCGCCCCGCGATACCCGTGACGGTTTCCCCGCTCTCGGCCAGGGAGAGCACGCTCAATTCCCGTGGGGACAAGGGCATGTCGGCCACCTGTAACAGGCTGAAGGCAAGTGACTCGTCGATATGCCGCCCGCCGTCGGCCAGTTTGTGCATGACCTCGGAGAGATCGTCCACCGGCCGGTACTTGTCGATATAGCCGCGGGCGCCCGCCTCATAGGCCCGGCGCAGCCCCCGCGGCCGGTCGCTGCGGGTGAGGACTGCCAACGGGCAGCCCAGGCCTTGTGGTTGGGCCAGCGACCGCATCTCCGCCAGCAGGTCCAGCGTGTCCGGACAGTCGAGGTCGGTGAGGATCACGTCCGGTGCCGGTCCCGAACCGTCGAGCGCCGGGCGTATCGCCTCCCGGTCGGCGGTCGCCACCCTTATTCCCTGCCCCGAGCCGAGCAGGGAGGCCAGCGAAGCGCGCCACAGAGGCACGGTGTGGACCAGCAGAACGGTTGTCATCAAGCTGCCCTCGACATTCTCTCCTGGCGCGCGCACTACAGGCGTATCGCAGAATGCGATGGCGTGTGCGCGTCGGGTGACGGGTCTCCAGTGGAGCGCATGAGCATTCGGGTGCGCCGACGAATTGGCGGATTCCCGTGCCTGATGGGCGCGGATGGGGGCGTTCGGATGTACAGCGGGAGCGCACGGGGTGGTGGGACGGCCGAATCCGGCTGACACGGGCAGGCCGGGGAGTGCCTTTCCGGTCGGAATAGACGCCGAAATCCGGCCGGTCCCCCCTCAGTTCAGCAGCGCGCGAGCCGCCCGGGCCTTGTGCCGGACGGTTTCGGCCGTAGTCGGCTCGATGGCGTCGAGGACCTCCGCGTACTCCTCCATCTCCGCCGCCCCGCGCTGGAACTCCCCGCGCTGGACCAGGAGCTGGGCCCGCTCGTACCGCAGCCGGGCCGGGTGCGAGGGCAGCAGCAGCGAGAGGTCCACGGCCCAGAGGGAGACGTCCGTGCGCTCGGGGCGGGCGGCGGCCCAGGCCCGGATGTTGTTCAGGACGCGCAGTACGGTCTCCAGCGGCCGGGCGGGTGCCAGCATGGACGGCTCCAGCCGGGCCCCCGTCGCCCCGGCCACGAACAGCCCGGCGTCCTCGCCGGTCAGCGGCGCACCCCCGGCGAACGGGTCGACCAGCACCGGCTCTTCCGGATCCCCGAAGCCCACGACGAAGTGGCCGGGCAGAGCCACCCCGTAGACCGGGGCACCGGCCCGCCGGGCGACCTCCATCCAGACGACCGAGAGCAGGATCGGCAGCCCTCGGCGCCGCCGCAGCACCTGCTGGAGGAGCGAGGACTCCAGCCGCTGGTAGTCCGCCGGGGAGCCGCCGAAACCGTGCCGCTCGCCGAGCAGTTCGGCCAGGGCGGCGGCCCAGCCGGCCGGGGAGCGGAGACCGTGGGGCAGCAGCCCGGCGAGCCGGTCCAGTTCGATCTGGGCCGCGTCGATCCCGTACGGGTCGGGGGAGTGCTCACCCGGCCGGACCGGGCGCGGCTCCTCCGGTCCGACCGGGCCCGCCTCCGCGCCCAGCAGCAGACACAGCAGGGCGAGATCCGGCCGCTCGGACCGGGCCTCCTCGGCGAACTGCCGCCGCCGCTCGGCCGTACCGGAATCCTGCGCGCTCATATGCGACCCATGCCCCTGCTCGTCCTTGCTGCCGTACCTCTGCGGCGCCCTGCGGACCCGCCGCCCGTACCGGTCCTGCGGAGCCCCTGTCGTGGCCGCCCTGCCGCCCGCTGCCTCAGCCGTCCCGCCGCCTCCGCCGTGTCTGCGTCCCCGTGGCCCGGCGGACCCGCTGCTCCGCCGTTCCGTGGCCGTCCCGCCGCTCGTTGCCCGGCCGTCCCCACCGTCCCCGCCGCCTCCGGCATGGCCGGGGCCCTGTGGGCCCACCGCCCCGCCTGAACCACTCTCCCGTGGGCGCCCCACCGGGCCCCCCGGCGTTGCCGCTCTGCCCCCGCGCTCCGCTACACGGGCCGGAAGTGGTGGTACCGGTGGTGCGTGGCGAAGCCCATGCCGTCGTACAGCGCCCGCGCTCCCTCATTGTCCTCCTCCACCTGGAGCCAGGCCGCCGAAGCGCCCTCGTCCTGGGCCCGGCGGGCCAGCGCCGCCATCACCGCCGTGGCCAGCCCGCGCCGCCGGTGCTCGGGGGCGACCTCGACGGCCATGAACCCGGCCCACCGCCCGTCCACGACACACCGCCCGATCGCCGCGGGCGGCTCACCGCCACCCGCGCCCCCACCGGCCCCCGCCGCCCCGCCCGCCACCGTGGCGAACCAGACCGACGGGCCGCTGCCCAGCACCCTCAGCACATGGGGGCCGGGGGTGGAGAAGCGCTGGTAGCGGGAGAGCCACGCCCCGTCCGGCTCGCGGGTCAGCCGCACCGCGGACACATCCGCGTCCAGATCACCGACCGGTGCCAGCGCGGCGATCCGCACCTGTGCCGAGACCTCGCGCCGCCAGCCGTGCCGCTCCAGCTCCGCGCAGAGCGCCTCCTGCGCGCCCTCGGCCCCGGTCGCCGTCTGGATGTAGGGGGGCAGGCCCCGCTCTCCGTACCACTGCTCGACCCGCCCGAACGCCTCGCCGAGCGGCAGCCCCGGATCTCCGAGCGGCAGCACGGAGTTGGCGCGCCGGGTGAAGCCGGCGGCGGCGCGCAGCCGCCATTCGCCCAGCGGCTCGCTCTCCACCGGCTGCCAGGCGCGCGCGGTGACGGCGGCCAGCTCCGCGAAGGAGGCCGCCGGGCCCCGCCTGCGGGCCGGGGCGGCGGGCACGACCTTGCCCGCGACCAGGGACGATTCCAGGATGCGGACCGATTCACCACTCTTGCGTGTGATCGCCACCACACCGCCGTCCCATGATGTGAGAACGCCGACCGTGTCAGTGAACTCCGCGCCGGAGCCGCCCCCCGCGGAGCGCCGCCGGACGGAGACGCGTTTGCCCACGTCAGCCGGTGTGATCCGGACTTCCAGCCGTCCGCCCATGGTGAATTCCACAGCTCTGTCCGCCCCTCCTGTTCGGATCGTGCCCGAGAACGGAGATACTAGGTGCGGGCATCGACGACGCCGCGCTCCCGCGCGAGAGCCAACGCCCTACCGAGGAGGAACGACAGCGTGACCTACGTCATCGCGCAGCCTTGTGTCGACGTGAAGGACAAGGCCTGCATCGAGGAGTGCCCCGTCGACTGCATCTACGAGGGCCAGCGGTCCTTGTACATCCACCCGGACGAATGCGTCGACTGCGGAGCCTGTGAGCCGGTCTGCCCGGTCGAGGCCATCTTCTACGAGGACGACACCCCCGAGGAGTGGAAGGACTACTACAAGGCGAACGTCGAGTTCTTCGACGACCTCGGCTCGCCGGGCGGTGCCTCCAAGCTGGGTCTCATCGAGCGCGACCACTCCTTCATCGCCGGTCTGCCGCCGCAGAACCAGTAAGCGGCCGCACCACGAGCGCAAGCCCGGTCCCGTACGGCTCGTCACCGTGCGGGACCGAGGCGTATCCCCGTACGGTCGCGGGGTCCGCCCTCGTCCGGCCGCCGGTCCCCGAACAGCCCCAGAAAGCAGAGCCGCCCCGTGTCCGCAGTCTCCTCCCGCCTCCCGGTCTTCCCCTGGGACAGGCTCACGCCGTACAAGACCACGGCCCAGGCCCACCCGGACGGCATCGTGGACCTCTCCGTCGGTACGCCGGTCGACCCGGTGCCCGAGGTGATCCGGCAGGCGCTCGTCGCCGCCGCCGACAGCCCCGGCTATCCGACGGTGTGGGGGACCGAGGCCCTGCGTGACGCGCTCACCGGCTGGGTGGAGCGGCGGCTCGGCGCGACCGGCGTGACGCACGCCCATGTGCTGCCGGTCGTCGGCTCCAAGGAGCTGGTGGCCTGGCTGCCCACGCAGCTCGGGCTCGGCCCGGGCGACAAGGTCGCCTACCCGCGCCTCGCCTACCCGACGTACGAGGTCGGCGCGCGGCTCTGCGGCGCCGAGCCCGTCGTCTACGACGACCCGACCGAGCTGGACCCGGCCGGACTGAAGCTGCTCTGGCTCAACTCGCCCTCCAACCCGACCGGCCGGGTGCTGGCCAAGGACGAGCTGGTCCGGATCGTCGCCTGGGCGCGCGAGCACGGGGTGCTGGTCCTCAGCGACGAGTGCTACCTGGAGCTGGGCTGGGAGGCCGAGCCGGTCTCGGTGCTCCACCCGGACGTCTGCGGCGGCCACTACGAGGGGCTCGTCGCCGTCCACTCGCTGTCCAAGCGCTCCAACCTGGCCGGTTACCGGGCCGCGTTCGTCGCGGGCGACGCGGCGGTCCTCGGTGAGCTGCTGCTGATCCGCAAGCACGGCGGGATGATGACGCCCGCCCCCGTCCAGGCGGCCACCGTCGCCGCCCTCGGGGACGACGCGCATGTGGCCGAGCAGCGCGCCCGGTACGCCGACCGGCGCCTGGCCCTGCGCGCCGCCCTGGAGGCGCACGGCTTCCGGATCGAGCACAGCGAGGCGAGCCTCTACCTCTGGGCGACCCGCGACGAGCCGTGCTGGGAGACCGTGGCCCACCTCGCCCAGCTGGGCATCCTGGTGGCGCCCGGCGACTTCTACGGACCGGCGGGCGAGAACTTCGTCCGGGTGGCGTTCACGGCGACCGACGAGCGGGTGGCGGCGGCGGTCAAGCGCCTGTCCTGAACCTGGCAGGTGAGAGGGCCCGGGGGGTGCGCACTCCCCGGGCCCTCTCACGTCACCTGGTCACGCGGCGGCGGGTCAGCCGATCGGCAGCCCGCCCAGCGGCAGGCCGCCCTTGGTGAGGGCGTCGGTGGGCAGACCGCCCTGGGTGAGCGCGTCGGTCGGCAGGCCGCCGCCCGCGGCGTCGGCCACGCCGCCGAGGGCCTCGCCCGCACTGCCCGCGGTCTGGCCGGCGGTCTCCTGGGCGGCCGGGGCGGCCACCCTGGCGGTCTTGCCGACGGTGGCACCGGCGGCCGGCAGGGCGGTACCCACGAGGCGGCCGCCCGTCTCACCGGCGGCCTGGGTGCCCTGGCGGGCGGCGCTGTCCACGGTGTTGCCGAGGCCGGCGCCGTCGAGGGCGGTCAGGCCTCCGAGGTCCGGGGTCCGGGGGAGCTCTGCGGCACTCGCGGCGCCGGCCGCACCGACCACGGGGGCCGCACCCGCGGCGATCAGCAGCGCGGTACGAGCGATCCGACGGGTCAGGGGGAGGGACATGGTGCTCCTTCGACGGGAAGTCAACGATTCGTTCCGGCGAACCTGGACGGGTTCCAGCGGCCGGACGCACTGACAACCGGTTCGAGGGGAGGGAAGGTTGCGGCGACCGAAGGTAAAGAGTGAGTAATGCGTCCGATAATCCGCAGTGGAGGAACCCGGGCAAACGAACCATTCCGAAGCCGTTCGACGAACCGTCACTTCCCTTGAGCGGCAAGGGGATCGGCATGCTGCGGGTGAGCCCTCGGAGGGGCGGCCGGTGGGGACCGGGGCGTTCGGCCCAAGGGTCCGAACGGGTGAGGGTCCGAACTACTGGGCGACCTGGATGGCGACGGCCGCCGTGCCCGGTTCCTTCTCCTTCGTGTGTTCTGTCCGCCAGCCGGAACCCGCCTCCCAGATCCGGTCGGCGTAGCTCACACGGTCGATGCGCAGCTCCTGGGAGTGCGCCACCGCCCAGTGCGCCAGCTCCCAGCCGCGCCGCGGCGCGCCGTCCGCCTCCGCCCCGGCCTGTGCTCCGGTCGTCGCGGGTACGGGCACCGAGACGGTGGCGGCGGCCGAGGGGCCGGCGGCCTTCGTCGCCGGCAGGACGTCCTTGCCGAAGGTGCGTACCAGCTCGGCCCGTACCTGTCCCGCGTCGCCCGGGCCCTGGCCGGTCTTCTTCGACGGCGTGCAGTTCAGCGCGGTGGGCTCGCGCCCGGTCAGCGCGGCGGCCAGCAGTGCGGCGTCCGGCTCGTGCTTCGCGTACGCCTGCGGGAACCCGCTGCGCTGCACGCGCTGGGCCGCCACGGTCAGCGGGAGGCGGGAGTATCCGGGGACCTTGGCGAGGTGGTCGTAGAACTCCCCGGCCGAGTAGACGGGGTCCATGATCTGCTCCACGGTGCCCCAGCCCTGTGAGGGCCGCTGCTGGAACAGGCCCACCGAGTCCCGGTCGCCGTAGTCGATGTTGCGGAGCGTGGACTCCTGGATCGCGGTGGCGATCGCGATCGTCACCGCCCGCTCCGGCATCCCGCGCGTGGTGCCCACGGCGGAGATCGTCGCCGCGTTCGCCGCCTGGTGCAGGCTCATCTCGTACGTGTGGTCCCCGTCGGGGGCCCGGACCACGCAGCGCGGCACGGACTCGGTGGTGGAGGAGTCGTACTGAACGGCCAGATAACCACCCAGGGCGGCGAGCACGCCGAAGGCGGCCGCGTAGCGGAGAAGGCGGCTGCGGCGACGGCGGGCGGGCCTGGCTGTCCGGGACACGGCCCCACCGTACTGGAGGGTTCGACCGGGGCCGATACTCCGGCCCTCCGGGACGGACACCCCCGCCCTCCGGGACGGGCGGGAACCCCGGCCCTCCGGGGCCCCGGCCGGGCCCGGCGCACGGTCCTCTAGGGTCGGGCCATGTCCGACAGCACGCTTGACCTGACCCTGGACGGCCCGGCGCTCACCGCCCGGCTCGTCGACTTCCCCTCGGTCAGCGGGGAGGAGAAGGCGCTCGCCGACGCGATCGAGACAGCGCTGCGCAGCCTGCCCCATCTGACCGTCGACCGCCACGGCAACAACGTCGTCGCCCGCACGCACCTCGGCCGCGCCGAGCGCGTCGTCCTCGCCGGGCACATCGACACCGTGCCGATCGCCGACAACGTCCCCTCCCGCCTCGACGGGAACGGCATCCTCTGGGGCTGCGGGACCACCGACATGAAGGCCGGCGTCGCCGTCCAGCTCCGGATCGCCGCGACGGTCCCCGAGCCCAACCGCGACCTGACCTTCATCTTCTACGACAACGAGGAGGTCGCCGCCCACCTCAACGGCCTCGGCCACATCGCCACCGCCCACCCCGACTGGCTCGCCGGAGACTTCGCCGTCCTCCTGGAGCCCTCGAACGGCGAGGTCGAGGGCGGCTGCCAGGGCACGCTCCGCGTCCACCTGCGGACCACGGGGGAGCGGGCGCACTCGGCGCGCAGCTGGATGGGGTCCAACGCGATCCACGCCGCCGCCCCGATCCTGGCGAAGCTGGCGGCGTACGAGCCCCGCCGCCCGGTCATCGACGGCCTGGAGTACCACGAGGGGCTCAACGCGGTCGGCATCGAGGGCGGCGTCGCCACCAACGTCATCCCGGACGCCTGCACCGTCGTCGTCAACTACCGGTACGCCCCCGACCGCACCGAGGAGGAGGCCATCGCCCACGTCCGGGAGGTCTTCGCGGACTGCGGAGTGGCCGAGATCGTCATCGACGACCACTCGGGCGCGGCCATGCCCGGCCTCTCCCACCCCGCCGCCCAGGCCTTCATGGCGGCGGTCGGTGGCACCGCCCGGCCCAAGTTCGGCTGGACGGACGTCTCCCGCTTCGGCGGCCTCGGCGTCCCCGCGGTGAACTACGGCCCCGGCGACCCGATGTACGCGCACAAGCGCGACGAGCACGTGGTGGTCGAGAGGATCACCCACTGCGAGGACCGCCTCCGCGCCTGGCTGACCGGCTGACGGCCCCCGGCCCGCCGACCGACGGCCGGCTGACCGCTCGACGTACGGCATTCCCCCGTACGTAACCTCCGCCGATCTACGCTGGCCGGACGCAGCACGACACAGCCCGACCCAGGACGACGCAGGTCGGTGGAGGGAGCGGAACATGGGCAACGCCGAGGACGCACGGATTCCCGAAGGTGCGGAGGTCCCCGAGGGCGCGGTGGCCCCCGAGGAACAGTGGCTGGGTCCGGTACTGCGCCGCAGGGAGCAGGTCCAGCCCGGCACGACCGATCAGCGGCTGCTGGACTCCGAGGGCGACTCCGAGTGGGTGCACACCGACCCGTGGCGGGTGATGCGCATCCAGTCGGAGTTCGTCGAGGGCTTCGGCGCGCTGGCCGAACTGCCGAGCGCGATCAGCGTCTTCGGCTCGGCCCGTACCCCGGCCGGATCGGCGGAGTACGAGGCCGGGGTCGCGATCGGCAAGGCCCTGGTCGACGCGGGCTTCGCGGTGATCACCGGAGGCGGCCCCGGCGCCATGGAGGCCGCCAACAAGGGAGCCCGGGAGGCGCGGGGCGTCTCGGTCGGCCTCGGCATCGAGCTGCCCTTCGAGTCGGGGCTGAACCCGCACGTCGACATCGGCGTCAACTTCCGCTACTTCTTCGTCCGCAAGACGATGTTCGTGAAGTACGCCCAGGGCTTCGTAGTGCTTCCCGGCGGCCTCGGCACCCTGGACGAACTCTTCGAAGCCCTCACCCTCGTCCAGACCGGCAAGGTCACCCGCTTCCCGATCGTCCTCTTCGGCACCGCCTACTGGGGCGGCCTGGTGGACTGGCTCCGCGACACGGTGGTGGGCCAGGGCAAGGCCTCGGACAAGGACCTGCTGCTGTTCCACGTGACGGACGACGTGGAGGAGGCGGTGGCGCTGGTCACGAAGGAGGTCGGACGGTGAAACCAACCCCGCCCGGCGTTTGAGGACGCTTTTCGGTCGGCTCGGCCACTCGCAAGCCCGTCCGGCGTTTGAGGTCGTCTTCTCCGGCCCCTCCGGCGCTTGAGGAGCGGGGCCCAGGGGGCAGCGCCCCCGGCCCCGCCCCGCCGCCCCGTCCGGCAGGCTCCGGCTACGCCAACCCCCGCCGCGCCACCGCCGGAGGCCTGTGCCCCGCGATCGACGCCACCATGTCCAGCACCTGCCGCGTCTCCGCCACCTCGTGCACCCGGTACACCCGCGCCCCCAGCCACGCCGACACCGCGGTCGTCGCCAGGGTGCCGATCACCCGCTCCTTCACCGGCCGGTCCAGCGTCTCGCCCACGAAGTCCTTGTTGGACAGGGAGACCAGCACCGGCCACCCCGTCTCGGCCATCTCCTCCAGGCGCCGCGTCGCCTCCAGGGAGTGCCGCGTGTTCTTCCCGAAGTCGTGCCCGGGATCGATCATGACCCCGTCCGGCCGCA
The DNA here is from genome assembly GCF_056436485.1 of Streptomyces sp. NPDC043746. Taxonomy (NCBI): domain Bacteria; kingdom Bacillati; phylum Actinomycetota; class Actinomycetes; order Kitasatosporales; family Streptomycetaceae; genus Streptomyces; species Streptomyces sp. NPDC043746. Next base: position 161,525 of record NZ_JBWKCM010000011.1, read on the forward strand.
CCCCGAGCCGGACCGCCCGCTCCGCAAGCCCCACCGTCACCCGCAGGATGTCCGCCATGACGTCGTCGTACGCGATCCGATGCGGCCGGGTCCGTGGCTCCGCACCCCCCGCGTGGGTGCAGACGAGACCCGCCCCGTACCGCGCGGCCACCTCCGCGAGCTTCGGGTCGACCCCGCCCCACGCGTCGTTCAGCACATCCGCCCCGGCCTCGCAGACCGCCTCGCCCACATCATGGCGCCAGGTGTCCACGCTGATCACCACGTCCGGGTGGCGACGGCGGACCTCGGCCACGAAACCCACCGTCCGGCGCGCCTCCTCCTGGGCGCTCACCTCCTCGCCGGGGCCGGCCTTCACCCCGCCGATGTCGATGATCGCCGCACCCTCGGCCACCGCCTGCTCGACCCGGGCGAGCGCCGGCTCGTCCCTGAACGTGGCGCCCTGGTCGTAGAAGGAGTCCGGGGTCCGGTTCACGATCGCCATGATCACCGGCTCGTGCGGCCCGAACTCCCGCCGCCCCAGCCTGAGTGCACCGCTCCGCATCCCGTATTTCCTCCTCAGATAGCCCGCGGCAGCCCTCCGCCGACCCGCGGTTGGCCCGTCTGCGACCCTAAGGCCTTCCGTGGTCGGCCCGATCTGTCACTCCCGCATGGCACGATCGGAGCCGGACGAGGTCTTTGCCCCCGGGGAGATGCGCGTGTTCTGGTTCTTGCTGCTCACGATGGTCGTGGTCGTCACGGCGGTCACCCTCGCGGTGGTCGGCGGCGGCGGGAGCGCCGTGCTCCAGGATGTGGAGCCCGAGCGGTTCACCGACCCGCTGCCCGCGAGCCGCCCGGTCGGCCGGGCGGACGTGGAGGCGCTGCGCCTGCCCATGGCCGCCCGGGGCTACCGGATGGCCGACGTGGACGAGGCGCTCTCCCGGCTCGGCGCCGAGCTGGCCGAGCGGGACGCCCGGATCGCGGAGCTGGAGTCCGCCCTGGCCGGGGCGCAGGCGTCCGCCGTGAGCACCGGCACCGATCTGTTCAAGCAGCCGGGCGAGGACCGGCCCGCCGAGCCGCGCGACCGGGGCGCGGCACCGGCGGACCGCGGCGAGGAGGCCGGACGATGAGCGACGGCAAAGCCGTGGCCGCCCCGGACGGGGGGCTGCGCTGCCCCTGGGGCCTCGCCACCGACGACTACCTCGTCTACCACGACACGGAGTGGGGCCGCCCGGTCCACGGGGACGACGCCCTGTTCGAACGGCTCTGCCTGGAGGCGTTCCAGTCCGGCCTGTCCTGGCTGACGATCCTGCGCCGCCGCGAGACCTTCCGTACGGCCTTCGCCGGATTCCGCATCGCCGAGGTCGCCGCGTTCACCGGCACCGACCGGGAGCGGCTGCTCGCCGACCCGGGCATCATCCGCAACAGGGCCAAGGTCGACGCCACCCTCGCCAACGCGAAGGTCCTGGCCGACTGGCCGGCCGGACAGCTGGACGAGCTGATCTGGTCGTACGCCCCCGACCCGGCCGACCGCCCCGCCCCACGCGGGCTGGGTGACGTCCCCGCCCTCACCCCGGAGTCCACCGCGCTCGCCAAGGAGCTGAAGAAGCGCTCGATCCGCTTCGTCGGCCCCACCACCGCCTACGCCCTGATGCAGGCCTGCGGCCTGGTCGACGACCACCTCGCGGAGTGCGTGGCCCGGGGCGGCGGCGCACCCGCCGGACGAGAAGCGCCCCGGGCCGGGTGAGCGGCTACTTCCCCAGGTAGACCGGCTTCTCCTTCTTCAGGAACGCCTCCACCGCGATCGTGTGGTCCTGCGACGCCCCCGCCCGGGTCTGGAGTTCGTCCTCCTTCTCCAGCGCCTCGGCCAGCGTGTGCCCGGCGCCGTAGGCCATGGACGCCTTCAGCCCCGCGTACGCCACCGTGGGCCCGGCGGCCAGGGTGCGGGCGACATCCGCCGCCTGCCCGGCCAGCTCGGCGGCGGGGACCACGCGGTTGACGATGCCCAGCTCCAGCGCGTCCTGCGCGGAGATCGACCGCGGGAAGAACAGCAGGTCCGCCGCGCGGGTCTGCCCGACCAGCCGCGGCAGGGTCCAGGACACGCCCGAGTCGGCGGTGAGCGCGACCCCCGCGAACGAGGTGTTGAAGGAGGCGGTGTCGGCGACCACCCGGTAGTCGGCGGCCAGGGCGAAACCGAACCCGGCCCCGGCCGCGACCCCGTTCACCCCGGCCACGACCGGCTTCGGCATCTCCGTGATGGCCCGCACGATCGGGTTGTAGTGCTCCCGCACCGTGCTCAGCGCGTTTCCGTCGCCCGCCTCACGGGTCGCCGCCAGCGTGGCGACGTGCTCCTTGAGGTCCTGGCCGACACAGAAGGCGCGCCCGGTGGCCGTGAGCAGCACCGCCCGAACCTCCGGGTCCGCCGAGGCCTCCAGCAGCGCGTCCCGGAGCGCGACCTTCGCCGCCGTGTTCAGCGCGTTCATCGCGTCGGGTCGGTTGAGCGTGATCGTCGCGAGCCCTTCGCTCACGTCGTACAGAACGGTGTTCGCCTGCTCGTCGGCCATTGCGGTCCATCCCCTCGCTGCTCGGGCATCGTTGCCCCTGCAAGGCAAGCATGGCCGACGCGGCGCGGACCACGGATGTGACCTGCGTCTAACAATCGGCTCCCGCCCGAGGCGCCGTGGCGGCGAAGTATCGCAGCCGGATCCCCGAATTGGGTGGTTTTGAGAGAGCGCGTTGCGCAAGCGATGCAGAGCGATGTTGGTCATCGGGGTCGTTGATGCGGGATAATGGCGGAGAAGCAATGTGTTCGATGCCGGTGAGGCAGCGCCTGTCATGGGGCCGCCGGTTGCGATGAGCTGGTTTCAGGAAGGGGAACGAGCATGGCGGCCATGAAGCCGCGGACGGGCGACGGCCCGCTCGAGGTGACAAAGGAGGGGCGGGGCATCGTCATGCGGGTTCCGCTCGAAGGCGGCGGTCGGCTTGTTGTCGAGCTGACTCCGGACGAGGCCGATGCCCTCGGCGACGCACTGAAGAAGGTCGTCGGCTGACGCGCAACGCCCATCACCTTCCACCGCTGCCCGGTACGGTCTTCCGTACCGGGCAGCGGTGCGTTCGCGGCAGACGGTGTCAGGCGGTCAGCCGCGCCGGACCGCGCAGAGCAGTCCGTCGCCCACCGGCAGCAGCGTCGGCATCAGTTCCTGGCTGTCGCGGACCGCGCGCAGCAGCTCCCGCAGCCGCAGCACCTCGGTCGGCTGGGCGGCCGAGTCGACCGTACGGCCGTCGGCGAAGACGCCCTCGAAGCAGACCAGGCCGCCGGGGCGCAGCAGGCGCAACGATTCAGCCAGGCAGTCGAGGCTCTCCAGCCGGTCGCCGTCGCAGAAGACGAGGTCGTAACCGCCGTCAGCGAGCCGGGGCAGGACGTCCAGCGCCCGGCCGGGGATGAAGCGGGCCCGGTTGGAGGCGAAGCCCGCCTCGCGGAACGCCTCCCGGGCGAACTGCTGGCGCTCGGGCTCCGGGTCGACCGTGGTCAGCACGCCGTCGGGCCGCATCCCGTGCAGCAGATAGATGCCGGACACGCCCGTGCCCGTACCGATCTCCGCCACCGCCTTGGCGTCCGTGGCGCCGGCCAGCAGGCGCAGCGCGGCGCCGGTGCCGGGTGACACCGAGCGGATCCCCAGCTCACGGGCCCGCTCCCGGGCCCGGTGCAGAGCTTCGTCCTCGGCGACAAAGGCGTCGGCGAGGCTCCAGCTCGTCTGCCGGTTGGCGGTAATGACCCTCTCCTGTCCCCGTAGTTGGCGCAACGGTGACTGTATCCGCTGGACCCGGGAACCCGCAGATGGGACCGGGCGTTGTGCAAGGAGTGGGGAAAGCGCAGCGCCCCGGCCCGCGGATCGGACCGGTGAGCTGCGGGGATGTTCCGGGCGACGCCCGGCCCCAGCAGGGAAAAAGGCTTATCCGGAGCTAACGGGCGAGGTGGCTATGGTAGGGGCTCCACTGGACACCACCAGAGCCGATAGGGGAGGTGCGGCTGCGCCTGTGGATCGGGGCGGGGTGCTGCGGCGCCTTCTCAGGTCGGCCGGTGAGCCGAAATCCGTGACCAACATCGCTGACCGTTCTTCCGAAGTCTCCGCACCGACCGCGACCTTCGCCTCCGATGCGGATGCTCAGGCGTGGACCCCGCCCTCATGGGAAGAGATCGTCAGCACGCACAGCGGTCGCGTGTACCGCCTCGCCTACCGGCTGACGGGCAACCAGCACGACGCCGAGGACCTCACCCAGGAGGTCTTCGTCCGCGTCTTCCGCTCGCTGTCGACGTACACCCCCGGCACGTTCGAGGGGTGGCTGCACCGCATCACCACCAACCTCTTCCTGGACATGGTCCGGCGCAAGCAGCGCATCCGCTTCGACTCGCTCGGCGACGACGCGGCCGAGCGGCTGCCCAGCAGGGAGCCGTCACCGCAGCAGGTCTTCAACGACACCCACTTCGACGCCGACGTGCAGCAGGCGCTGGACACCCTCGCGCCCGAGTTCCGGGCCGCCGTCGTCCTCTGCGACATCGAGGGCCTCAGCTACGAGGAGATCGCCGCCACCCTCGGCGTGAAGCTCGGCACGGTGCGCAGCCGTATCCACCGCGGCCGCTCGCACCTGCGCAAGGCGCTCAAGCACCGTTCGCCCGAAGCCCGCGCCGAGCAGCGCTCCCTGGCGGACGCGGTCCTGGCAGGGGAGGGCGGAACGGCGTGAGCGGCACAGGTCCGACCGGTCCCACCCCTGCCGAAGCGCATCTGGGGGACCGGCTCGCCGCGCTGGTCGACGGCGAGCTGAACCACGACGCCCGGGAGCGGGTCCTCGCCCATCTGGCGACCTGCGCCCGGTGCAAGGTCGAGGCCGACGCCCAGCGCCGCCTCAAGAGCGCCTTCGCCATGTCCGCCGCCCCCCCGCCCTCCGAGGGGTTCCTGGCCCGCCTCCAGGGCCTTCCCGGCGGTCCTGGCGGCGACGGCACCGGCTCCGGCCGGCCCTTCGGCTCCGGCGGTCCGTTCGCCGACGAGTTCTTCCCCCCGCTGCGGCCCTCCGGCTCCACCCGCCGCGACGCCGTGAGCCCCTCCGCGCCGGCCGACTTCGGGTATCTCCCCGCCGCCCACGGCTCCACCGCCGTCCTGCCCGGCGGCTCCCGTTCCGCCTTCCGTATACACGACATGGCCCGGGACCCCGAGCGTTCACCCTGGCGCGGCCGGCGCTTCGCCTTCGCCGCGGCCGGCGCGGTCTCCCTGGCCGCCATCGCGCTCGGCGGCACCCTGCCGCTGGACTCCGCCCAGGACCCCCTCCTGCGCGCCGAGGGCAGCGGGAGCAGCGTGACCCCGCTCGACGCGGAGACCCGTGCCGGGGCCTCGGACGAGGCCGTGAGCCGTCGCGGCGGCAGCCAGTCGGTCGGCGGAGACCGCCTCGCCGTCAACCGGTCGGCGGCCGACATCTCGTCGACCGGCTCGCACCGGCCCGCGCCCGTGCTCACCCCGTCTGCGGAGTCCGTCCCCCCCACGGCGAAGCCGCCCCTGTTCCCCCGGGCGCAGACGACGGCCCCGCCGCTCCTCTCCTCCCCGCCGGGCGGGCACCCCTTCACGTTCCCCGTGCTGAACGTGTCCGTCCCCCCGCTGATACGTCCGACCGGCGGCTCCGCCCCGCTGCTCGCGGCGGTGCTGGGCAGCGGATCGACCGCCAAGGCGAGCGCCCCGCCGGCCTCCTCGGCCCCGGAGATCCGTCAGGCACCGGCCAACGACCTGGCGAGCCCGCTGCCGCCCAGCCGCTGACCGGGATCGGCCGTTCCCCGGCCGATCCCGTACGGGACGCTGCGGGGAGATTCGCAAACCTGGTTGAATTCCGGGGAGGGACGCCTCTGTGGGGCGTGCAGAGGCCAGTTGCGGAGAGAGCATGGACGACGGGAAGCCCACCGGGCCCCAGGCGAAGTGGTGGAGCCGCCCCACGGCGGGGCGGCCCGGCCGCACCGAGCCGGAGAGCCGGGGTCCGGGCGGGGCCACGCCCACGGCCCCGCCCGCCGCGAGCGGCACCGCACCGGGACCGGGGGCCGCCCCCGGCCACCCGGCAGCCGCTGCCCCCGCGCCCGCTGACGCCGTCCCGTCCGGCGAAGCCCCCGTACCCGCTGACGCCCCTGCGCCGGCCGGTGCAGCGGCACCCACCGCGGGCCAGGTGCCGCAGTCGTCCGGCCCGCCCCTCCCGCCCGGGGCGCCGCTGCACGAGCCCGACGCCTACAGCACTCCGCCGTACGGGGACCCCGGCCCCTGGGCGCCCGCGCCGCCGTTCCAGCGGCCGACCCCGGCCCACGGCACCCCCGTACCCCCGCAGGCCGCGGCCCCCTCGCCGCAGGCCCCCTCCCCGGTGCCGCCGCAGCCCACCGGCGTACCGGCTCAGCCCGCCCCCGTGCCCGCGCAGTGGGGGCAGTACGACCCCTGGGCGGCGCCGGGGCAGCCGTTGACGCAGCCGGGGCCGCCGGCCGGGAGCGAGCCGGGGCGGCGGAAGAACCGGCGGGGCGGTGCCTTCGCCGGGATGCTGCTGCTCACCCTGGTCGCCAGCGGCATCGGCGGCGGGGTCGGCGCCTACATCGAGCGCAACGGCGGCCTGACCACCGTCGAGCTGCCCCAGGCGAGCCGCACCACCACCGACCGGGCCCCCGAGAGCGTCGCGGGCATCGCCGCCAGCGCCCTGCCCAGCGTGGTCACCCTGCACGTCAGCGGCACCGCGGAGTCCGGCACCGGCACCGGCTTCGTCCTCGACGACCGGGGCCACATCCTCACCAACAACCACGTCGTCGCCCCGGCCGGGAGCACCGGCGCCATCACCGTGACGTTCAGCAGCGGCGAGACGGCCGCCGCCGAGCTGGTCGGCAAGGACAGCGGCTACGACCTCGCGGTCGTCAGGGTCCGCGGGGTCTCGGGCCTCAAGCCCCTGCCGCTCGGCAACTCCGACAACGTCCAGGTGGGCGACCCCGTGGTGGCCATCGGCGCCCCCTTCGACCTCTCCAACACGGTCACCTCGGGCATCATCAGCGCCAAGCAGCGCCCCATCACCGCGGGCGGCGAGAAGGGCGACGGCAGCGACATCAGCTACGTCGACGCCCTCCAGACCGACGCCCCGATCAACCCCGGCAACTCCGGCGGCCCGCTCGTCGACACCCAGGCCCATGTCATCGGCATCAACAGCGCCATCCGCGCCGCCGACAGCGGCAAGGGCCCCGAGCGCGGCGGGCAGTCCGGCTCCATCGGCCTCGGCTTCGCGATACCGATCAACCAGGGCAAGCGCGTCGCCGAGGAGCTGATCAACACCGGCAGGGCGACCCACCCCGTGATCGGCGTCACGCTGGACATGAAGTTCACCGGCGACGGCGCCAAGGTCGGTGCGAAGGGCGCCGACGACGGCCCCGCGGTCACCAAGGACGGCCCCGCGGCCAAGGCGGGCATCCGGTCCGGCGACGTCATCACCGCCGTCCAGGGCCAGCGGGTGCACAGCGGGGAGGAGCTGATCGTGAAGATCCGCGCCCACCGGCCGGGCGACCGGCTGGAGCTGCGGCTCACCCGGGGTGGCGAGGAGCTGACCATCACGTTGACGCTCGGTTCGTCGAGCGGCACGTGAGCGCCATGGCGAGGTACCGCCCGGACAGGTCGGCCAGGTACCGTTGAGCGGTCCGGGCACCCCTCAGCCTGCCGGGAATGTCGGTTTCAGGCGGCGAACACGCGGAGCACACGAGGAGCAGCTAGGTGTTCAATGACATAGGCGCACTGGAGCTGCTGACCATCGGTGTCCTGGCCGTGCTGGTCTTCGGCCCTGACAAGCTGCCCAAGCTCATCCAGGACGTCACGCGCACCATCCGCAAGATCCGTGAGTTCTCGGACAGTGCCAAGGAAGACATCCGTACGGAGCTGGGCCCGCAGTTCAAGGACTTCGAGTTCGAGGACCTCAACCCCAAGACGTTCGTCCGCAAGCAGCTGATGGACGGCAACGACGACCTGGGCCTGAAGGAGATCCGCGAGAGCTTCGACCTGCGCAAGGAGCTGTCCGACGTCACGGACGCGGTCAACGGACGCACCCCGGCACCGGATTCCGCCAACAGTGCGGCCGACGGAGCGGCGGGTGCGCCGGCGACCACCACCGCTCCCAGCCTCACCAAGGCCGGTGACACCACCCCTGACCTGCTGAGGAAGGCCCCGCAGCAGGCGCAGCCCGAGCGTCCGCCGTTCGACGCGGACGCCACCTGACGCCAGGTCAATCCCGACCCGCCCGGGCGGTATGGCTATTCTCCATCTGTCCGGTTGCGAGGACGCCCATGCCCGCGGGGGGCGGGCCGCTCCGGATCAGGACTGATCGAGGAGGCGGCCGCTCAGATGGAGACGACGAGTCGGGTGGATACGGACGGTGCCCCTGGCACGGTCGCGGCGGGGGAGGTACCGGCGGCCCGGCGGCGTACCGTCGACGGCTATCTGGAGGCGCCGTTCCCCTGGTACGGCCTGGACGACGCCTTCACCGGGCCCCGCTGGCTGATGCAGGTCGGCACGGCTGCGGACGGCACCGTGCAGCACGGCTCCACCGGCCACGGTGACGAGCCCTCGGTGAAGACGGACGGCTCCGCCGCCGAGAGGGAACGGTTCGCGGCCGTCATCACGGTCGCAGCGAGCCCCGTCAGACGCAGCGGTGACGGGACGGGCGTCCTGGACGCCACCACGGTCTCCTCGGCGGCCTGGCTGGCCGGTTCGGGGCTGCTGGCGTACACCTGGCCGCCCCAGATGGACCACACCCTGCGCGACGACTGGCTGGACCAGCAGACCGAGACCGCGTTCACCCTCGCCGACGACCTCGGCTCCGCGCCCTGGACGACGCTCTCCCTGCCGGTGGACGGGGTCCCGGTGGAGTTCCACTACCGCGAGTCCGAGTTCGGCTGGGTGCTCGCCGGGTCGGCGCACGAGCGCGTGCACATCGGGGCGTACGGGCGGGGGATGAGCGCGTACGGGCTGGGCTTCTCGGTGATCAAGGACATCCAGAGCTACGCGTAGGCCGGAGGCGGCCGGCGGGCCGCTCCGTCCCCGGGCGCCGGACGGGCCGGATACGCCCGGGCCCCGTCCGGCGCCGGGGACGGAAGACGCCCTCTCAGAAGCCGGACGGGCCGGGCGGGGTCAGAACTTGTTGCGCGGGGTGATCCCCAGCGACATGCCCGACAGGCCCCGCTGACGACCGCCCAGCTTCCGCGCGATGGCCCGCAGCGCGCTGCCCGCCGGGGAGTCCGGGTCGGACAGGACCACGGGCTTGCCCTCGTCGCCGCCCTCGCGCAGCCGTACGTCGATCGGGATCGCGCCCAGCACCGGCACCTCGGCGCCCACCGTCCGGGTCAGCCCCTCCGCGACCCGCGCGCCGCCGCCCGAGCCGAAGACGTCGACCATCTCGTCGCAGTGCGGGCACGGCATGCCCGACATGTTCTCCACGACGCCGACGATCTTCTGGTGGGTCTGTACGGCGATGGAACCGGCCCGCTCCGCCACCTCGGCCGCCGCCTGCTGCGGGGTCGTGACCACCAGGATCTCCGCGTTCGGCACGAGCTGTGCCACGGAGATCGCGATGTCACCGGTGCCCGGCGGCAGGTCCAGCAGCAGGACGTCCAGGTCGCCCCAGTACACATCGGCCAGGAACTGCTGGAGCGCCCGGTGGAGCATCGGGCCGCGCCACACCACGGGCGCGTTGCCCGGCGTGAACATGCCGATGGAGATGACCTTCACGCCGTGCGACGACGGCGGCATGATCATGTTCTCGACCTGGGTGGGCTTGCCGTCCGCGCCGAGCATCCGGGGCACGCTGTGCCCGTAGATGTCCGCGTCCACGACGCCCACCTTCAGCCCGTCGGCCGCCATCGCCGCAGCCAGGTTCACCGTCACGGAGGACTTGCCGACGCCCCCCTTGCCGGAGGCGACCGCGTACACCCGGGTCAGCGAGCCGGGCTTGGCGAAGGGCACCTCGCGCTCGGCCGTACCGCCGCGCAGCGAGCTCGCCAGGTCCTTGCGCTGCTCGTCGCTCATCACGTCGAGGGTGACCGCCACCCGGGAGACGCCCTCCACCCGCGAGACGGCCTCCTCCACGTTCCTGGTGATCGTCTCGCGCATCGGGCAGCCGGAGACCGTGAGATACACCGTGACAGCGACTGCACCGTCAGGATCGATCTCGACCGACTTCACCATGCCCAGCTCGGTGATCGGGCGGTGGATCTCCGGGTCGTTCACTGTCGCCAGTGCCTCAAGCACCGCGTCTTCCGTAGCCATACCGACGATGTTACGGCGCCCGGCCCTACGACCGGGTAGCCCCTCGACGGTCGCCTTCGTCACTCTCCGAGTGCGCACCCTCCGGCGCTCCTCCACGTCCCCCACCAGGTCCTGCGGCTCCGGGCCCGGGTTGCCACCTCGCGACACCGTCACCCGGGGCATCGGCAGGCAGATCCGTACGGCTGGCTGCCGGACGGGGTCCGGAGCCCGGGTACGCTGCGCTCTGCCCCCGATCGCCGTTGAGAGGCAGTACGCCCGTGACCTCCTTCGCCCCGGCCGTCCGGAATCATCGCCGGACCGCGCTCGCCGTCGTGCTCTGCGGTGGGCTCGTCGCGACTCTCACCGCCTGCGCGGGCGAGGACCCGGACAAGGGGACCAACGGCATCGGCAGACTCCCGGCGGAGCAGATCGACGCGAAGGCCAGAGCGGCGGCCGACAGCGCGGACGGTGTACGGCTGGCGGGCACCCTGGTCACCAAGGGCGGCACCTACGTGCTGAACATGAAGCTCAGCGACAAGGGCGGCACGGGGTCGGTCTCCTCCAAGAAGCGGAGCTTCGTGCTGCTGCGCGTCGAGGACGAACTCTTCATCAAGGCCGACGCCGACTTCTGGATCCACGAGGAGGGCGGCAAGGCGAGCCGCTCCGACCAGGAGGCCGCCGAGAAGCTGGGCGGCAAGTACGTCAAGGTCCCCGAGGGCGACCCCAGCTACGGCCAGCTGCGTGGCTTCACCGACAAGAAGGTCCTGCTCGACGGCCTGCTGACGCTGCACGGCACCCTGAACAAGGGGGCCCGGGACACCGTCACCGGCCACCGCACCATCCAGCTGCTGGGCGGCAAGGGCGAGGGCGGGGCGCTCGACGTCTCCCTGGAGGGGAAGCCGTACCCGGTGCGGGTGGCACGCGGCGGCGGCGGGGGCACCGTCACCCTGGCCGACTGGGGGCGCGCCCTCACCTTGGAGGCCCCCGAGGACGACGACACCGTGGACTACGGCGGCCAGCTCCCCAAGTCCTCCGGCTGACTCCCTTCCGGGCCGGCCTCAGCCCTGCCCGCGGCGTCGCTTCAGCAGCAGCCTGGGGAGCGCGGCCGGTGCGGGCCGCCGGGTGGTCGCCCCGGTCGGCAGCGGGGCGGCGGCCAGCGAGGTGTCCGGCAGCGCGGTCCTGACCGATGCGGGAGTGAGGCGCACGACCGTGCACTCCCTGGCCCAGCGCTCCGTCATCACCTCGGCGTCCGGGGCGTTCAGCCGCTTGCCCCTCAGCTCGGCCACGGCCGCCTCCCACTCCTCGGAGTGCGGCGCCAGAACGTGTACGACCGCGGTCCAGGCGACGATCCGGCCGCCCTTGTCCTTGCTGCGCACGGTCACCTCGGCGCTCCCCCCGTCGGTCAGCCCGGAGGGCAGCGGCTGCTCACCGGCGCCGCCCCCGACGAGGTGGGCCGCGCCCTCGTGCCAGACGTGCCACACGGCCCGGGCGGGCCCGGCGGCACGCACCCAGACGAGCCCCGACTTCTTGGTGGCCTCCTCGACGAGGGCCCTCTCCAGCAGCGTCTTGGCGGCATCGCTCATGGCGGGGAGCTTAGGCCCTGCGTGCGTCCCCGCGCTCACAGCCAGCCGTTGCGCTTCAGGATGCGGTGGATGGAGAAGCAGACCGCGCCGATGAGCCCCAGCACCAGCGGATAGCCGTACTTCCACTCCAGCTCCGGCATGTAGTCGAAGTTCATGCCGTAGACCCCGCAGATCGCCGTGGGGACGGCGATGATCGCCGCCCAGGAGGTGATCTTGCGCATGTCCTCGTTCTGGGTGACGGTCGCCTGCGCCAGATTGGCCTGGAGGATCGAGTTCAGCAGCTCGTCGAAGCCGATGACCTCCTCCTGGACCCGGGCGAGGTGGTCGGCCACGTCCCGGAAGTACTTCTGGATGTCCGGGTCGATCAGCCGCATCGGCCGCTCGCTCAACAGCTGCATCGGACGCAGCAGCGGCGACACGGCCCGCTTGAACTCCAGCACCTCCCGCTTGAGCTGGTAGATCCGCCCCGCGTCCGAACCGCGTCGGCCGCCCTTGGCGGGGGAGGAGAAGACGTCGATCTCCACCTCGTCGATGTCGTCCTGCACCGCCTCCGCCACCGCGATGTAGCCGTCGACGACATGGTCGGCCATGGCGTGCAGCACGGCCGACGGGCCCTTGGCCAACAGCTCCGGGTCGTCCTGGAGGCGGTGGCGCAGACCGCGCAGGGAGCCCTGGCCGCCGTGCCGGACGGTTATGACGAAGTCCTGGCCGGTGAAGCACATCACCTCACCGGTCTCCACGACCTCGCTGGTCGCGGTCAGTTCGGCGTGTTCCACGTAGTGGATGGTCTTGAAGACGGTGAAGAGCGTGTCGTCGTACCGCTCCAGCTTGGGCCGCTGGTGGGCGTGGACGGCGTCCTCCACGGCGAGCGGGTGGAGCCCGAACTCCCGGGCGATGCCCGCGAATTCCTCCTCCGTGGGCTCGTGCAGCCCGATCCAGGCGAAGCCGCCCTTCTCCCGGACTTCGAGCATCGCCTCATGCGGCGTCGGGGTCGCGGGCCCCTCCAGGCGGTAGCCGTCGCGGTAGACCGCGCAGTCGACGACCGCGGTGGAGGCGGAGGGGTCGCGGGTGGTGTCGTACGCGCTGTAGGGCGTGGTGCTCTTGGGGGAGGCCGGACGCAGGGAGGGGCGCACGGCAGCGCGCAGGTCACGGATCATCGACATGGCTGGCTCCTTCACGGAGGGCCGTCGGCGAGGGCGTGGAACAGCCCGGAATGGGGACGTGGGCTCACGTCCGCAAAGCGGGCTCCACCGCGCGGGCGCGATGACGGCGTTCGCAACAGACAGGCGGAGAGAGAACGGAGGCGTCTTCCGTGCGGCGGGCGAACGACCGTTGAAAAGGGCCGTCGGGGAAGCCGGACGGCGCGTCAGTTCAACGGATGACTGAACGGGGGTTCAGCGGGAAGAGCGATGCGCGGAAGAGGGATCGATACTGCACGGTCGACTTGGATCCATAGCAGTCCCCACCTCCTCCGGCCGGTCCCCCGTGGGGGACGACGTGTCGTCGGGACGGAGAGCGACGCTTCTGCGTGCTGTCCCGACCGGCGGCCAGGCTATCAGCCGTCCCGGGCCAGTCCCCTACCTTGCCCACTGTGCACGCACTCTATGCTCGCCGGATGGCAGAAATTCTCGCTCTGGTCGAAGCCCGGCTCCGCTCGGCCCTCGGGGATCCGGACGCCCGCGCCGATGTGACGTTTCTCGGCACGGACCGTATCGAGGTGCTCCGCTTCCTCGACGGAGATGTGGTGCGCTACGCCACGCTCGGCATGTCCGGGCAGCCGATGGCCGACCCCACCTCGCCGCTGGCCGACCCGGTGAAGGGCCCGCGCGCCGAGCTGGTCCTGTCGGTACGGGCCGGGCTCGCCGCCACCGACCAGGTGCTGCGCCCGCTCGCCGTGCTGGCGGCCTCCCCCCAGGTCGAGGGGCTGGTGGTGGCGCCGGGGGCATCGCTGGACCTGGGCGAGCCGCTCTGGCCCGGCGCCCCGTTCACCTCGGTGCTGGTGGCGGAGTCCGGAGGGCTGGTGGAGGACCTGGAGCTGGACGGGCCGATGGACCCGGTCCGCTTCCTGCCGCTGCTGCCGATGACCCCCAACGAGGCCGCCTGGAAGCGGGTTCGGGGGGCGCAGGAGCTCCAGGAGCGGTGGCTCACGCACGGAACGGACCTGCGGGATCCGCTGCGTACCTCCGTACCGCTGGACTGACCGGCGTACGGATACCGGCCGCAGCCGCCTCCTCGGGGCGGCAGCCACGCTGCGGAAGGGTGATCGTCCTTGACGCGGCGACCGGCGGGGAGGACCGTGGGGCCTTATGAGGGGCGAACCCAGTTGCCCGAAGTGCGGTGGCCGGGTCAGGGCGCCCGGTCTCTTCGCCGACGCCTGGCAGTGCTCCGCGCACGGCCAGGTGCACCCGATGCAGCCGGTCGTCCCGCCGAGCGTCGAGGCGCTCGGCGTGGTGGTGCACCGCTCGCAGGTGCCCGTCTGGATGCCGTGGCCGCTCCCCGTGGGCTGGCTGTTCACCGGTGTGGCGAGTGCGGGTGACGACCGCAGCGGCGGCCGTGCGACCGTCGTCGCCTGCTCGGGCCCCGGACCGCTGGGGGGCATGGGCGAGATGCTGCTCGTCGCCGAGGAGCTGGGGGTCGGGCTTGGTGCCCGGTACGCCGGGATCGACGGCCTCGACCCCGGCAACCGGCTGAACGTCGACGGGGCCCCCGATGCCAAGGTCCACGCCGCCGGCCGCCCCACCCCGCTCTGGCACGTCCGGAACGCCCCCGAGGACCGGGCGGTCTTCGCGGGCGAGGCGCGCGGTCTCTGGCTCTGGGCGATCCTGTGGCCCGAGCAGTCGGGGCTGCTGCTCTACGACGAGCTGGTGCTGACGGATCTGCGGGACGCCGGGGGAGAGGTCGACCTCGTCCCCTGCGGCGCGCTGACCCCCCGCCTCCTCGCCGTCCCGGAGTCCCCGCCCCGGCAGGGGAACAACGGGGAGCGGTAGGCCCCGGGGGCGGAGTGCGCGCGGGGTGTACGCAGCCGTGGCCGGCCCCCGGGAGCGTACGCGGACGGGGCGTGATGCGCGGCGGCCCGTGCGTGGCGGTCGTCTCTCCGCGGGCGGCCGGGGGCCCGGTGTGCGGCGGTTATCCTTGAGCGGTCCCCCGTCCGCCCGCGAGCCCTGGAGTCATACGTCGTGCGCATCGACCTGCACACCCACTCCACCGCTTCGGACGGTACGGACACCCCCGCCGAGCTGGTCGCCGGCGCCGCCGCCGCGGGGTTGGACGTCGTCGCGCTCACCGACCACGACACCGTCGGCGGCCACGAGCAGGCCATCGACGCGCTGCCCGAGGGGCTCACCCTGGTCACCGGCGCCGAGCTGTCCTGCCGACTCAACGGGGTGAGCCTGCACATGCTGGCGTACCTCTTCGACCCCACCGACCCCGAGCTGGAGCGCGAGCGCGAGCTGGTACGCGACGACCGGGTGCCCCGCGCCCAGGAGATGGTCCGCAAGCTCCGCGCCCTCGATGTCCCCATCACCTGGGAGCAGGTCGCCCGGATCGCCGGGGACGGCTCGGTCGGCCGCCCGCACGTGGCCGCCGCCCTCGTCGAGCTGGGCGTCGTGGACACCGTCTCCGACGCCTTCACGCCCGAGTGGCTGGGCAACGGCGGCCGGGCCTATGCCGAGAAGCACGAGCTGGACCCCTTCGAGGCGGTCCGGCTCGTCAAGGCGGCGGGCGGGGTCACGGTCTTCGCCCACCCGGCGGCCGCCAAGCGCGGTGAGGTGGTCCCCGAGGCCGAGCTGGCCGCGCTCGCCGACGCGGGCCTCGACGGCATCGAGGTCGACCACATGGACCACGACGGGCCCACCCGGGCCCGGCTGCGCGGTCTCGCCCGGGAGCTGGGTCTCCTGACCACCGGCTCCAGCGACTACCACGGCAGCCGAAAGACCGTCCGGCTCGGCGAGTACACCACCGACCCGGAGATCTACGGCGAGATCACCCGGCGCGCCACGGGAGCCTTCCCGGTGCCGGGCGCGGGCGGAGCAGGCCGCCGCTAGAGGGTGTCCGACACCTGCCCGCGACGCCGCGGACAAGTGCCCGGCAGCCCCCGGGGCCTCACGGACCCGCCCCCTCCCTTACCGCACCACGTTCCACTCCCGCGCCCCCTTGCCCGCCGCCGTCGTGCGCCGACGGCGGACCGGACAGGCCCGCACACCTCCGTACCACCCGCTCATCTCTCGCAAGGCTCACTGTGTTCGACGTCGCTGTCTTCGGATCCCTTTTTCTCACCCTTTTTGTGATTATGGATCCGCCCGGAGTCACTCCGATCTTTCTGGCCCTCACCGCGGGCCGCCCCGCCAAGGTGCAACGCAGGATGGCGCTCCAGGCCGTGGCGGTCGCCTTCGGTGTGATCGCCGTCTTCGGTCTGCTGGGCCAGCAGATCCTGGACTACCTGCATGTCTCCGTGCCCGCCCTGATGATCGCGGGCGGACTTCTGCTGCTGCTCATCGCGCTGGACCTGCTGACCGGCAAGACGGAGCAGCCGACGCAGACCAAGGACGTCAACGTGGCGCTCGTACCGCTGGGCATGCCGCTGCTGGCCGGCCCCGGTGCCATCGTCTCGGTCATCCTGGCCGTGCAGCACGCCGACGGTTTCGGCGGCCAGCTCTCCGTGTGGTCCGCGATCGCGGCCATGCACGTGGTGCTCTGGCTGACGATGCGCTACTCGCTGGTGATCATCCGGATCATCAAGGACGGCGGGGTGGTCCTGGTGACCCGGCTCGCCGGGATGATGCTCTCGGCCATCGCCGTACAGCAGATCATCAACGGCGTCACGCAGGTCATCCAGACCTCCTGAGTCCGCGCCTTCACCGCACCACTGCGCCCCCGCACGGTCCTTCCGTGCGGGGGCGCCTTTCCTTCGGTGGTGCGTGGGGGCGTTACGAAGCCGCGCTTTCGGCCGGTCGTATGTAGATGCGCTGGCCCATCGCCGCGGCCTGCCGCACGATCCCGTTGACGGAGGCGGCGTCCACGACGGTGCTGTCCACGGCGGTACCGTCGACGTCGTCGAGTCGCATGATCTCGAAGCGCACAGGGCTTCCCTTCGTCTCGTCCGTTCCTTGCATGTGACAACGGCTTACCAGGTGCAAACATTCCCTACGCTAAGGAAATTTTTTGGATGTCTAAGTACCCGGCGGATATCGCGGAGCGCCTGGACCGCACCAACGAGCTGCTTCAGCGCATGCTCGTGGAGGTCGCCAAGACCCCCTCCACGCACGCCATCTTCGTGGACGCGGGCTATGTGTACGCCGCGGCCGGGTTGCTCGTCACCGGCACCGAGGACCGCCGCTCCTTCGACCTGGACGCGGAGGGGCTGATCGACGCCCTCATCGACCGGGCCCGCACGATCTTCGCGGACAGCCGGCTGCTGCGCGTCTACTGGTACGACGGGGCCAGACGCCGCATCCACACCACCGAGCAGCAGGCCATCGCCGAACTGCCGGACGTCAAGGTGCGGCTGGGCAACCTCAACGCCAACAACCAGCAGAAGGGCGTCGACTCCCTCATCCGCACCGACCTCGAATCGCTCGCCCGGCACCGCGCCATCAGCGACGCGGCCCTCATCGGCGGCGACGAGGACCTGGTCTCGGCGGTCGAGGCCGCCCAGGGGTACGGGGCCCGCGTCCACCTCTGGGGCATCGAGGCGGCCGAAGGCCGCAACCAGGCCGAACCGCTCCTCTGGGAGGTCGACAGCCAGCGCACCTTCGACCTCGACTTCTGCCGCCCGTACGTCACCCGGCGCCCGGTCACCACGTACGAGGACGACACCCCGGCCCCCTCCCGGGAGGACGTCCGCTTCGTCGGCGCCCAGATCGCCGCCGCCTGGCTCGCCGCCCGCGGCCGCGAATCCCTCGTCGACCTGCTGCCCGGCCACCCCTACCTCCCGGGCTCCGTCGACCAGGACCTGCTGGTCGAGGCCGAACGCCTGCTCCAGCACTCCCTGCGCGGCCACGCCCACCTGCGCCGGGCGCTGCGCGACGGCTTCTGGCAGCACCTCCAGGCGCAGTTCTGACCCTCCGTGGGGCCCGGTGGCCTCAGGCCGCCGGAACGGTGTCCCAGAACGCGGCGAGCGCCGACGCCGTCTCGTGCGGGCGGGCGGTGTTGGGGGAGTGCTCGGCCCCGGCGACCGTGGTGCGGTGTGCCGTGAGCCGCCGGGCCATCGCGTCGAACTGCTCCACCGGCCATACGTCGTCACGCTCGCCGGACAGGACGTGGACGGGCAGCCCGAGAGCGGCCAGTTCGGCCACCCGGTCCGGTTCGGCGGCGAGCTGGGCGCCTGTGGCGATGAGCTGGGCCGGGTTGTGGCGCAGCCAGCGGCGGCGCATGTCCTCGCCGTCGCCGGTGTCCGCGTCCTGCGGCGGGTCCAGGGCCCGCATCGCCTCCCACACCTCGTCCATGGTGAGCACGGCGAGCGCGTCGCCGAGCATCTTCACCTTCTGCTGCTGGGCGGGGACGACCGCGGCGGGCCCGGAGGACATCAGGGTCAGCGAGCGGAACGGGGTGGCGTCCAGCAGGACCGCCGCACGGGAGATCTGGCCACCGAGCGAGTGCCCGAGCAGGTGCAGCGTCCCACCCCCGCCGGTCAGGGCCGCCGCCTGGGCGAGCACATCGCGGGCCAACTCGTCCTGGGCGTAATCCTCCTGGCGGCCCGTCCCCTCCGACTCGTACTGCCCGCGCCCGTCCACGGCGACGACCCGGTACCCGGCCGCGCACAGCGGTTCGAGCAGCGCGATGAAGTCCTCCTTGCTCCCGGTGTACCCGGGCAGCAGGAGGGCGGTGGCGCGGGCGGGAGCGTCCGGTGCGGCGTCCAGGACGGCGAAGTCCCCGCGCTCGGTACGCAGGACGCGGGCGGTGGCGCAGGAGGGCGGTGTGAAGGTGGGCGGGCGGCTCATGGGGCGAGGCTATCGCCGCGACCGGGCCGGGGGCACGACGGGGGAGCCGGAGGGGGTGCGGCGCTGAGGGCGGGCGGCGGGCCGCCGTGGGGGCCGCCGGGACCCGGGCAGCCCGTGCGGCGCGCCGGGGCCCGGCCGGGACGCCGGGGCTACCGCCGGATCCGACGGCTGCCCGTGGCCGCCCGGGTGCCACAGGGCCTGCCCGGTGCCCCCTGCGGTGCTCAGCCGGCCCGTCGACTGCGGCCCGTAGCGCGTCCGGCAGCCGGAACGGCCCCGGCCCCCGCGGGTGAGTGCGGGGGCCGGGGCCGTGGGTGGAGCAGGCGGGGCGTCAGCTCTCGGTCGAGGCCGTCGCCTTGCCGGCGGCGCGGGTGGCGCGGCGGCGGCGCGGCTTCGTCTCGGCGGCGGCCTCGCTCACCACGGCCTCGGCCTCGGAGACCACGGCGGCCTCCTGGGTCGCGGTCGAGGTGACGCTCCGGGTCGCGCGGCGACGACGGGGCTTGGCCTCCACCTCGGCGGCGGGAGCCTCCGGCGCGACGGCCTCGGCCGGGGCCTCGGCGTTGGTCGCGCTCCGGGTGGCCCGGCGGCGACGGGGCTTGGCCTCGGTCTCGTCGGTGGCCGGGGCCTGGGGCGTGACCGTCTCGGCCTCGGCGTCGCTCGCGGCGCGGGTGGCGCGGCGGCGACGGGGCTTCGTCTCGGTCTCGTCGGTGGCCGGGGCCTGAGGCGCGGCCGCCTCGGCGGTGGCCGCGGCCTTCGCCCGGGACGCCCGCTTCGGCTTCGACTCGGTCTCCGCGACCACTTCGGCCTTCGGCTTCGACTCGGCCTTCGGGGTGGCCTCGGCCTTCGGGCGGCTCGTGGCGCGGGCCGGGCGGCGACGGGTCTTCGCCTCCGGTTCCGGCTCGGAGGGCGGCGCGATCTGGAAGTCCACCTCGTCGGCGGGTCGCACGATCCGGGCGCGGCGGCGCGGCCGGGTCGCGACCGGCTCGGCGACCGGCTCCGCGATGCCCGCGGCGGCCGCCACGGTCTGGAACCCGGCCTCGGCCGGGGCAGCGGCGGCGGGAATCTGCGCCACCGGCTCGGCGGCCACCGGCTTCGCGGCGGCGCGGCTGCGACGGCGGCGCGGCTTGGCCTCCACGACCGGCTCCGCGACCTGCTCGGCCACGGCGGTCGCCACCGGTTCGGCCGCGACCTCGGCGGCCGGGGCGGGAGCCGCCGGGGCGTCGGCGACCGCCACGGACGCCTCGGTCAGGGGCTCGGTCACGGGGTCGGCCGCGCCCACCCGCGTACGGCGGCGGCGGCGCGGGGTGCGGGCCGGGGCCTCGGACGGCTCGTCACCGGCCGGGGCGACCGGCGCGGCCTCCTTGGCGGGGGCCGGGACCGTCGCCGCGGACTCCGACACGGTGGACCCGCCACGGGTGCGGCGGCGCTGGCGCGGCGTACGCGTACGGGGCTCGCGCTCCTCGCGGTCCGGCGCCGGGGCGGCGGACCTGCGGCCGCGGCCACCGGTCTCGCCCAGGTCCTCGACCTCCTCGGCGCGCAGACCGGCACGGGTCCGCTCGGCGCGCGGCAGGATGCCCTTGGTGCCGGCCGGGATGCCCAGCTCCTCGAAGAGGTGCGGCGAGGTGGAGTACGTCTCCGGGGGGTCCGGGAACTTCAGGTCCAGCGCCTTGTTGATCAGCTGCCAGCGCGGGATGTCGTCCCAGTCGACCAGCGTGATCGCGGTGCCCTTGGCGCCCGCCCGGCCGGTGCGGCCGATGCGGTGGAGGTAGGTCTTCTCGTCCTCAGGCGACTGGTAGTTGATGACATGGGTCACACCCTCGACGTCGATGCCGCGCGCGGCGACATCAGTGCAGACGAGGACGTCGACCTTGCCGTTGCGGAAGGCGCGCAGCGCCTGCTCGCGGGCGCCCTGGCCGAGGTCGCCGTGGACCGCGCCGGAGGCGAAGCCGCGCTTCTCCAGCTGCTCCGCGATGTCGGCCGCCGTCCGCTTCGTCCGGCAGAAGATCATCGCCAGCCCGCGGCCCTCGGCCTGGAGGATCCGCGAGACCATTTCGGGCTTGTCCATCGAGTGCGCGCGGTAGACGTGCTGGACCGTGTTCTTGACGGTCGTGCCCTCGTCGTCCGGCGAGGTGGCGTTGATGTGGGTCGGCTGCGACATGTAGCGGCGGGCGAGGCTGATGACGGCACCGGGCATGGTGGCCGAGAACAGCATCGTCTGGCGCTTGGCCGGCAGCATCGTGATGATGCGCTCGACGTCGGGCAGGAAGCCCAGGTCCAGCATCTCGTCGGCCTCGTCGAGGACGAGCCCGCGGATGTGGGAGAGGTCCAGCTTGCGCTGGCCCGCCAGGTCGAGCAGTCGGCCCGGGGTGCCGACGATCACGTCGACGCCCTTCTTGAGGGCCTCCACCTGGGGCTCGTACGCCCGGCCGCCGTAGATCGCGAGAACGCGGACGTTACGGACCTTGCCGGCGGTCAGCAGGTCGTTGGTGACCTGGGTGCACAGCTCGCGGGTGGGGACGACGACGAGCGCCTGGGGGGCGTCGGTCAGCTCTTCGGGCTTCGCGCGCCCCGCCTCGACGTCGGCGGGGACGGTGACGCGCTCCAGGAGGGGGAGTCCGAAGCCGAGCGTCTTGCCGGTGCCGGTCTTGGCCTGGCCGATGACGTCGGAGCCGGAGAGCGCGACGGGGAGCGTCAGCTCCTGGATGGGGAAGGGGGACATGATGCCGACTGCCTCGAGGGCTTCGGCCGTCTCGGGAAGAATGCCGAGGTCGCGGAACGTAGTCAGGGTGCTGCCTCTTCTGTGAGACGCGGCCCGAGGCGAACGCTGGGGGTCGTACCGTGCCGGGTTGGTCATCCGGCCGTGGGAGGCCGGGTGGCGCGGGACCACTGCCGTCGCTCGAGCGCTCGTGCCGCTGAGGGGGCCCCTCAATTGCAGTCGTACGTGTCGTACGCACCGCGTGGAGGGCTGTCGGGTCGGAGCCGATCGGGCCACCGACCGGGCATCCTCATTCAAAGGACGCGCCCCTGGCACAGGAAATGCTCAGTAAGCGCAATACCACTGTACCCCGGATTCGCGCATGTGTGTTGGACGAATTCATCGGAACGGTGTGATGTCCACTGTCGGCCGGGCCCTTCCGCCCCTCGTCGGGCGGGCTATTGTGCGGTCCATGGAGACGCCTGACAACGCCACTGAACACCCCGAAGAAACGCCTGGAGCGACCGGAATCGCCGCCCAGGACTGGGCCACCGCCGCCGCGGAACCGCAGTACCGCGCCGCCGTCGTGGACCTGCTGGGCGCCCTCGCCTACGGCGAGCTGGCCGCCTTCGAGCGTCTCGCGGAGGACGCGAAACTCGCGCCGACCCTCGGGGACAAGGCGGAGCTGGCGAAGATGGCCGCCGCCGAGTTCCACCACTTCGAGCGGCTGACCGAGCGGCTCGGCGCCATCGACGAGGACCCCACCACCGCGATGGAGCCCTTCGCCAAGGCGCTCGACGACTTCCACCGCCAGACGGCCCCGTCCGACTGGCTGGAGGGGCTGGTCAAGGCGTACGTCGGTGACTCGATCGCCAGCGACTTCTACCGGGAGGTCGCGGCCCGGCTCGACTCCGACACCCGCGCCCTGGTTCTCGCCGTGCTCGACGACACGGGCCACGGCAACTTCGCCGTGGAGAAGGTGCGCGCCGCCATCGAGGCCGACCCGCGCGTCGGCGGGCGGCTCGCGCTCTGGGCCCGCCGACTGATGGGCGAGGCGCTCTCGCAGGCCCAGCGGGTGGTCGCGGACCGCGACGCGCTCTCGACGATGCTGGTGGGGGGCGTCGCGGGCGGGTTCGACCTGGCGGAGGTGGGCCGGATGTTCTCCCGGATCACCGAGGCCCACACCAAGCGCATGGCCGCGCTGGGGCTGGCCGCGTAACCCCCTGGGGCTACTGGGCCGCCGCCGACCTCGTGAGGCGGCGGCCGCGCGGGCGGATCAGCAGCGACAGCGTCACCGCCCCGACAGAGACGGCGCCGATCAGCGTCGCCACCCCGTGGCCGGGGCCCAGCGCCGAGTGGGTGAGGAACGCCCCGAACAGCGCCCCCAGCGCGCCGGTGGCGTAGACCGCACGGGCGGACGGAAGCCGTCCGGACAGGGAGCGGAGAGCCGCCCAGGACAGGACGAGTCCCAGCATGGTGGCGCCGAAGGATTCCCAGAGCACGAAGGATCACCTCGCGGGGGTGTGCGGGGCAGGCGAATCGGTCGTAGGCGGTCCTACCCGTGGCCCACGCCTCACAACCCTCCGCCGAGCTGGGGAAACCCGTACGGGTAGGGCTTGCCCCACCAGGGCGTGCGGCAGCCCCGAGCCGGGTAGCGGGCGCCTGGGGCCCGGCGGTGGGGGGGGGGGGGGGGGGGGGGGGGGGGGGGGGGGGGGGGGGGGGGGGGGGGGGGGGGGGGGGGGGGGGGGGGGGGGGGGGGGGGGGGGG
>NZ_JBWKCM010000012.1:0-100795 GCF_056436485.1 Streptomyces sp. NPDC043746
TCGAGCGGTCTCCGCCATGCCAGCCATACCCAGAACCCCCGGGCCCTCCGATCTTACGAATGACCGGAGCGGACCCACGTCTTGAAAGGTAGGACCGCCGTGCCCTCCCCGCGCACCAGCGCGCCCTCGACCACCACCGGGTCGGACGCGCTCCTCTACCTCCTGTTCGGCATCCTCGGCGCCGCCATGGCCTTCGGCTCCCTGGCCTGGCTAACCGGAAATCTCACCAATACCTTCGTCGGGAGCGGGACATGGGCCCCCTTCCGCGTCACGGACGCGCTGCTGCACCCGGAGGTGCTGTGGCCGACCTTGAGCACCAGCATGCTGATGGTCGGTGCCCGCGTCGTCCCCGGCTTGCTCACCGTTGCCCTGGTCGTCACCGCTGCGGTGCTGTGGATGCGCTGGCGTGCCGGGTCCAAGTCCGGCCTCGCCCGCAAGGCGGACCTGGCGCCGCTACTGGACAAGGAGATCGTCGCCAAAGCGAAGAGCCTCCGCCCGAGCCTGGGCGGCCGGGAGAGTAAAAGAGGTCCTGCCCGCTGACCGCGGCATCCTGCTCGGCACCCTCGATCCCGGTCGTGCGGAGGTCCGCGCGTCCTGGGAGGACGTGATCGTCGCGATCATGGCTCCGCGTTCCGGCAAGACGTCCGGGCTGGCGATCCCCGCGATCCTCTCGGCACCGGGCCCGGTCCTACTGACCAGCAACAAAGCCGCGAACGACGCCTTCACCACCACGCTGGACGCCCGCGCCGAGGTCGGCACGATCTGGACCCTCGATCCGCAGCAGATCGCCCACCACCCGCGCGAGATGTGGTGGGACATCCTCGCCGACGCCCGCGATCTCGCCGGGGCGAAGAGGTTGGCGGGGCACTTCGTGACGGCGAGCGTGGACGAGTCCAGCGGCTCCGACTTCTGGTCAACCGCCGCGAGCAACACCCTCGGCGCCCTCTTCCTCGCCGCCGCGTCCCACCGGCGGCCGATCACCGACGTCCTGGCCTGGCTCGCGATGCCGGCCGACCGCACCCCGGTGGACCTGCTCACCGACGCCGGCCACCATGCCGTCGCCGCCCAGCTCCAGGGCACCGTCTCCGGCGCGACCGAAACGCGCGACGGCATCTATGAGACGGCGAGGCAGTACGCGAGCTGCCTGCTCGACCCGGACGTCGCCGCCTGGGTCACCCCGAACGAGGACCTCCCCGAGTTCCAGCCGTTCGCCTTCGCCACCTCCCGCGACACCCTTTATCTGCTGAGCAAGGACGGCGGCGGCAGTGCGTCCGCGATCATCGCGGCGGCGGCCGACGCCGTGATGCGCGCGGCCGTGATCGTCGCCGAGCGCTCCGGCGGGCGACTCGACCCGCCCGCCCTGTGCGTCCTCGACGAGGCGGCGAACGTCTGCCGCATCTCGGACCTCCCTGATCTCTACAGCCACTTGGGCAGCCGAGGCGTCATCCCGATGACGATCCTGCAGTCCTACCGTCAGGGCCAGCGGTGCTGGGGCGAGGCCGGTATGGACGCCCTGTACTCCGCCGCCACCGTCAAGATCATCGGCTCGGGCATCGACGACGCCGACTTCGCGGACCGCCTCAGCCGACAGGTCGGTGACCATGACGTTCAGACCACCTCGGTGTCGACCAGCGAGGGCGGCAAGTCCACCTCGGTGAGCATGCGCACGGAGCGGATCCTTCCGCCGGACGCCATCCGCGCCCTGCCCAAGGGCAAGGTTCTGCTGCTGGCCACCGGCATCCGGGTCGCCATGCTCAACCTCAAGCCCTGGTACAAGGAGCCCTCCGCCAAGGTGGTCGGCCCGGCTTCCGCTCGCGCAACGAAGGCCATCACCGAGCGTGCCCTCGCGAAGAGCATCGGCCAGGACGATCTTGGACTGTCGGCATGAGCGCGCCCACACCACAGCAGAGGCGGTTGGCCCACGCTCCGGTCGTCCTGCGCGGTGGCCGGTGGTGGCTCGACGGCGGGGCCGGCTCGGTTCCCGCCTCCGATCCCGCCTTCACCGCCGTCCTGGACGACTTCGCGCTGTCGATGGCCGCTGCCGACCAGGCAGTCGCCAACCTCCTCATCCGGCAGGACGAGGCGTCCTGCGTTGATCCCGGAGGCCGGCGGTGAACCCGCTGATGAGTGCCGAGCAGGCGGTCCTCGGTGCCGCACTCCTCGACCCCGAGCAGCTCACGCACCTGGAGTGGCTCGCTGCGGACCACTTCTATCGGCCCGTCCACCAGGCGCTGTTCGCCGCGCTCCGCAAGCTGCGCAACGACGGGCATCCCGCGCTCTCGGCCGCTGGTCCGTTGCCGCTGTCGTGGGTGACCGACGCGGTCGAGGAGGCCGGACAGCACGTGCGCGGGCTGACCGCGGCGTACGCCCACACCCTGATCCAGGCGTGTCCCCGAACCGAGCACGCCCCGGTGTACGGACGCATGGTGCTGGAGGGGGCGATTCACCGCACCGTCGCCCAGCACGCGATCCGTCTCCACCAGGCGGCTCGGGCCGACGCCGTCCAGGGCGAGGTCGAGGGAGCGTTGCGCACGGCGGACGTCCTGACCGGCGTACTCACCGACCTTGCGCGACGCTGGGGAACCGATCCTCGACCGATCCCACCCACCGCTGGGCCCTCTGCCGCCACGGACATCCCGCCTCCGGCGCAGAGCGGCCAGGTCGCCGAGGACGAGCGGTTCCTCCTGGCCGTCCTCGCCGAACAGCCGGGGGCCATGGGCGAGGTGGTGGCCTGGCTGCGGCCGGGAGACTTCGCCGACCCGACCCACGGGCAGCTCTACCGGTGCCTGGGCGCGCTGCACCACCGAGGCGAACCCATCGACCGGATCACCCTGCTCTGGGAGGCCCAGCGACGCGGCCTGCTGGCCGACGGCACTGTGTCGAGCGAGCAGCTGACCGCCGTCTGCGAAGGCATGGTCCCCGGCGGCGCTGACTGGTTCGGACAGCGGGTGATGCGCTCCTCCGTCACCCGCACCGCCGCCGCCTCCGCGCGAGCCATCCGGACCCTGGCCCAGGACGAGGTTCTGGGGCCCGGCCGGCTGATCAACCACGCCCTGCACGAACTCGGTCCGCTCGACGAGGTACGTGCCCGCTGGGCCACCGCGAACAGCAGTCCGGCTCCGAAGACCACGGCATCCGCTCCGTCGGTGGCCGAGCCGCCGCCCGACCGAGTGAAGGCCGCCCGCGCCCGCAGCACACCACGCCCAGGCGCGTCACCTCCAGCCCCGGCCAGCCGTCTCCCCACGCTGTCAGCAGCCCGACCACCCTCGCGCGGCCACCCGTGAGATCCCCTCCCCACCAGCCTCTTCTGCCCCTGGAACTCGCCTTGATCTACTCCACCTCCGCACCCGCGCCGGACCTACGCGCCACGGCCCCGAGCCTCGCCGCCCCGTTGATCGGGTCTCTCTGCTCGGGGTACGGCGGCCTCGATCTGGGCGTGCAGTCCGCGCTCGGCGGCACGCTGGCCTGGCACGCCGAGGTCGACCCGAACGCCTCACGCATCCTGGCCCGCCACTGGCCTGGCGTCCCGAACCTGGGCGATATCACCGCCGTCGACTGGTGCACCGTCCCCCGGGTGTGCGTCCTGACGGCCGGCTTCCCCTGTCAAAGACGTCTCGGTCGCCGGCCGCCGGGCCGGACTCAACGCCCAGACCCGCTCCGGGCTCTGGCTGCACGTCGCCCGTGCGGTCTCAGCCCTCCGACCCTGCCTGGTTGTGATCGAGAATGTGCGCGGCCTCCTCACCTCCCCCGCCGGTTCCCCTGGCGACGTGGAACCCTGCCCGTGGTGTCTGGGAGACACCGCAGGTCAGCCTGCTCTGCGGGCACTCGGTGCCGTACTCGGATCCCTGGCCGACCTCGGGTACGACGCGAAGTGGCTCGTGCTTCGCGCCTCCGACGTCGGGGCCCCGCACCGCCGCGAGCGGACCTTCCTCGCCGCATGGCCCGCCGGGCACCCTGCTGAAGACGCCGACCAGCAACATCGGAAAGAACGGCGGCAGCCAGCATCCATCGAAGCGGAAGAGCGGGGGGCACGGCCCGAACCTGGCCGACGAGGTCGAGTGGCTGCTGCTGCCGACACCGAAGGCGTCGGACGGAATCAAGGGCTCGCCGAACCAGCGGCACGGCAATGGCGACATGACCCTGCCCAGTGCGGCTGCGTCGTTGTTGCCGACGCCGAGGGCCAGCGACACGGGCACCCCGGGCCGCCGCCCCGGGAAGGGATGGCGGCCTCCCTTGTCGGCGGTGGTCCTGCCCCTCTGGGCGGAGGAGACGCCGGAGGCGGGGGCGCGGACCGGCGATGGGGAGCGTACGGATCCGCCATCACCCGATGGGAGAGGCTCACCCGTCCTGCCCCGGCTCCCACGGACGCGGCCGGTCGGCTCCGCTCGGACTTCGTGGAGTGGATGCAGGGCCTCGACACCGGCTGGGTCACCGCGACTCCGGGGCTCGGCCGTCCAGCGCAGCTCACCGCGCTCGGCAACGGCGTCGTCCCGCAACAGGCTGCGCGTGCCTTGCAGTTGCTGGCCCCGCCCTTTCCCCGCTGTCCCCGCTGCGCCGACCGATAGCGCTCCACTACCGCGTTCTTCCGGCCGGACCAAATCGCTGATTCTCCGGATCCTCTCGGGCATGTCGCCGTCTCACAGATGGAGCACACCCCCATGGCCGACACCAGCCCGACCTCCCCCGGCCCCGAGCCGTACCGCGTCCCCGACGCAGACCTCGACGACCTCGCCAGCACGCTCGCCAAGACCATGGCCGAGGTCAGGCAGCACGGCGTCATCCTCGACCGCCTCGGCTCCGAGCCCGAATCCGACGCCATCCAGCCGCCGGACGGCGCTCCGGAAGCCGAGGCGGCTGACGGGAAGAAGCCCGACGGCCCCGCCTCGG
Organism: Streptomyces sp. NPDC043746; assembly: GCF_056436485.1. NCBI lineage: Bacteria > Bacillati > Actinomycetota > Actinomycetes > Kitasatosporales > Streptomycetaceae > Streptomyces > Streptomyces sp. NPDC043746. Next base: position 4,888 of record NZ_JBWKCM010000012.1, read on the forward strand.
TGTTCATCCTCGCCCTGGGCGGCAAGGAGTATGCCGTCGAACTCGCTGCTCTCAGCGACTGGGTGAACTACCTCTTCCTGCCGGTGTACGGCCGGGAGATCAGCACGAGCCGTCCCTGGTGCGCGCACTGGCACGAACACCCCGAGGCCGTCGCCCGGCTCCACGCACTCTGGCTCGCCTGGCAGCAGTTCACCGACACGGAGGCCGGCCTGTCCGGCCCCTCGACCTGGCACCGCGACCACCTGGACCAAACCTTGGCGCACCTGCGTGCGCCCGACGGACCGTTCGCGGCCTGCACGACCAGCGCAACTCGCCCCAATCACCGGGTGCTGGCCACCCCGGCGCCCGAGCAGGCGGGGGCGGCGGCGTGAACGACATTCTCGACTTCGGCCTCGACGATCTCTCGCCGGTCGACGACGACTCCGAGGAGGCGATGGAGGCCCTCTGGACTGGCGACCTGACGGTGCTGTCCCAGCACCACACCACGCCCAACGGTTCGCACAGCTTCGTCCTCGCCCACGACCGATCGGTCACCTGGGGGATACCCGGCGAGCCACAGCTCGTTGCGATCGCCGTCGCTCGGGATCTGCGGCAGTCCACGTTCACGTTCGAGACTAGTCACCACGCCACGGCGTCCTTCGCACAGAACTGGCTGGCAGAACGCGGCTGCCCGCTCGAACGGATCGCACTGCACGGTGGCGACTACATCGAGCCCGCCGACGACCTCACCCTCCAGATGGAACAGCAGATCCAGAAGTCGGGCGCCCGCTACGAGGTCCTCGACACCTACACCTCTGACGACAACCCCAGCGAGGCGTGGACACTCGTCAACGACTCCCAGGCCACCCAGGCACCGGTTCGCCTCTTCTACGAGGAGTGGAACCACGATGCCGGCACTTACACGATGCGCGAGGGCGCCTTCCCCGACGTCGGCGTCGCCCAGACCTGGCTGGACGAGCGCAGCGAACCGCTGCCCGAGCCTCCGGAGTACAGCGACCACAACGGTGCTGTCGTCCGGGCCCGCATCGCCCGCATCGCCCTCTCCCGGTCCGCCGGAACCTCTCCGACACCGCAGACCGGGCTCGACGCGCCCCGCGCGTCAGCGGCGGTACCGGTCCAGCGCGCGGCCCAGGGGAGGCTGCTGTGAGCCGCGCCCGCTTCGCCTTCGCCGCGCACCCTGACGCCATCGCCGACCTGCGGGAACTCCCCTCTGAGATACGCGATTTGGCCTTGCTGGAGCTGCAGAACCTGGTGCACGGAAGCGACGACTGCTTGCCGTTGAAGGGCCGCCTCGCCGGCTTCCACAAGGTGTACGTCGACCCGGAGGTCTCTTACCGGCTGGTCATCCAGTTCCGCCAAGCGCCACCGACCTCGACCCACAAGCGCGAGATCTACCTCGTGGCGGCTGGCAGCCGGAAGGACTACGCGGTCTACCGCGCGGCCCACCTACGGACCGAGCCCCAGCAAGGGATCGGCCCGGACTCCGCCACGGAGGCCCGCGTGCAGGCCGCCCGGTCTCGCTCGACGCTCACCACCGAACGGCCGGCAACGGGCCGCGCGGCTGCCCCGTCACCAGCGCCGCCCTCGGCCACTGCTTCTCGAAAGGTCGCCCAGCGATGACCAACGACCGTACTGCGCTCACCCGTTCAGAGCTGGCGGATCTCCTCACCGAGGCCGCTCAGAACGTCGGCGGCATCCCTGCCGCCGAGTACCCGACGGCCGCCGCCCGCTCCTACCTGCATCCCGTCTTGGGTCCGCTGGCCGCTGGGCCCCGCGTGATCACCGAGCTGAACGACCGGTTCGAGGGCTTCGTGGCCAGCGAGCCCCGCCCTGCTGGTTCGGCGGGCCTGTTCGCTCTGGCCTCCTACGCCTCTGCGCTGGGGTGGCTCACCGAGTCGTTCGCCGAGCTGACCTCCTCGGTCGATGAGATCTGTACCCGCGTGGGCATACCCACGGAGCCACGCGCCCCGATCGTCGCCGCGCCCGGTGGTACTGAGCGGGACGACGAGTTCGACTTCGCCTTCAACGCGCTTGAGTTGGAGGCGGTCCGCAACGCAGCCGAGGCCGCCGGCCTCGCGCCGGACGACTACGTCGAGGTTCTCTCCCAGTCGCTGCTCGCCGCCGCCCGGATCACCGACGCCTGCTTGGAGATCTCCACTGGCCTGCTCGATGACGCCGATCTCCTCAGCGAAGTGAGCGACCGCCCTCGGCTCGACAACGATCCCGGGAGCCTGCCCGCTCTGGTCCGCTCCCTGCTCGCCCGGATGGAGACGACGGAGTGAACCCGTACGACGCAGACACACACCCTGGGCCTTATCTCGTCGTCGAAGTGCTCGGTGTCGGGGATGTCAGCGTGCACGCCCTCGCACATGGTCCGGAGGGGCCGCTGCACCAGGCCGCTGCACGCGTCATCGAAGCCGCAGCGGCGCTGGACGAACGACACGAGAGCGTACTCAACGCGGTCCAGCGCGCTCAGCGCCTACTCGAAGGCACTGGTCGCGGTGAAGTCGGCCGAGCCCAGGTCTCGTACGCGCTGCTGCGGACAGCTCTCCCGGATCTCGGAGACGGCCTGGCCCAGCAGGACCGGGCATACAGCCAGCTCGTCGAGTCCCTGTCCGCCTACCGCCAGCTTCTTTCCTCGCCCGAGCCTGCTCAACACGCGAGCAACAAGAGCCACGGGCCGGGCCAGAAGACGAGGCCCCACCGGGACGACGACTGGGCCGTCGCCGGGGAGCGCGGGCTGGTAGCCCTCGAAGCGGTTGCGGCCGGAGGTGTTCGCTTTCGCCGCAACGCGATCGGCGAGGACCCGTACATCTCGCGGGAGAAGGCCCAGTGGCAGGACCCGGCTGTCTTCCCACAGACCGTGCAGCGGCTGGTCGCCGACGGGCTACTGCATCCGGACATCACCGAGAACGTGTACCGGCCCGGCCAGCTCCTCTCGCTCACTGCGCAGGGGGAAGCCGCCCTGCGTGATGGTCGTGCGACGGCCTCCCGGGTGTCCGCCGCCCTCGGCCGCACCACCACGCGGACCACGTCAGGCGCGCTCTCCGGCCCGGCCGCCGTGCCCGTCGCCAGGACCTCCCTCGCAACCCCCCGCTCACGCTGACCTCATCCCGATAAGGACCCCACCATGGCTACGCCCGGCCTGCCTCCCACCTTCTCCATCGCTTCCATCGACGCCCAGCGCGTCGATGAGGCTCTCGCCCGGATCGGGCCCAAGTGGACCACCTGGGCCGCGATGACCCTGGCCCAGGTGAAGGGCCCCGTGCGCGTCCGCGACGTTGCTGCGCAGCTCCCCTTCGTCAGTGAGCAGTTCGTCGGCAAACGGCTGGCCACGATGCACGCTGACGGACTGGTGATCCGGGATGACGACCGGCAGGGTGCGCCGTACCGGCTCAGCGCGCTCGGCACGTCTCTGGCCCCCGTCCTCCGCACGGTCTCGGACTGGTCCCGCACCCACCTGTCACAAGTACCGATGGCCGAAGCCGAGCGTGTCGAGGACGCGCTGCGCCGCCTGCATCTTCGGCACTCAACTGCCGTGATTCAGGCCCTCGATTCGGCTGACGGCCAGATGCGGTTCGTTCACATCGCCGAGTCGGCCGGTCTGGACTACGGCCTCGCACGGCAGCGACTTGTCCGGCTCCAGGCCGATGGCCTGGTCACGCGGACGGGCTCCCGGCACGGAGACCCGTACGTGCTCACCGATGCCGGCCAGGCGTTGGGGGCCGTCTACGCGAGTGTCGAGCACTGGAGTCAGCCCTTCTCGCTGCGGGGTGGAACGGCGGCACCGCTTCAGGCAGCGGCAGCCACGCGGACCCACGTCGGCATTCCGCTGGGGGCGGGAGCCGAGAGCGCCCGGACTGCGGCGGCCCTTCGACGGAGCGCCGCCGCGTCGAACGTCATGTTCAGCCACGCGCCTCAGCCGGAACCGCGGGTGCCGGCGGCCGTGACCGCTCAGTCGGCACCGGGCCGGGGCCGGTGATGGGGGTGAGAACGAGAGGCCACTCGCCGCCACTACGGCATCCGCGTGCGCTCCGGCGGCTCCCGCCGCTGCATACGCGGATCCGTTCTCCTCCTTCGCTTCCGGAGACTCGACCATGTACGCCCCTGATGACCCGACCCGGTACCAAGAGGTACTGGTCAGCCCCATGTATCTGGCTGGTTCCAACGGGACCGGCGAGGCTGGCTTCGAGCCCGTCGCCCACTGGCCCCATCAGTACCTCGATGAGGGCCCCTGCCAGCTCCTCGTGACCTCTCCCGACCAACGGATTCGGATCGGCTGGTTCGGCGACGACTTCGAACTGTGGAAGATCAGCGCAGCCGAGGACGCCTTCTCGGCGCCTCGCTGGACGGCGACGTTCAACCACGTCACCCCGGCCGAGATGGTCGCCGGCCTCACCGCCGCACTGGTCCAGGACTACGACGCAGCCATCGCCTCCGACACCCCCGGCCGCTTCTTGACAGGACCAACCGTCCCCTGGAGGGACACCATCCGGCCGCTGACCGATGGCGGCTGGAACCTTGACGGAGCTGCTGAACTCGGCACCGTCGAGATCATCGCTCCTGACGACCAAGCGGGCATCCTTATCGATCGGCGCGGATACGGCTCCGACCGCACGACCGTCGAGCTGTGGGCTGGCCCGCCGGGCTGGGGCACTCGTGCCGAAGCGACGTTCACGGCCCGCACCCCGTCCCACTTGATCGCCGCAACCGCCGCTGTGATGGCGAAGTCGACCCCGGTGGTCCGCGAGCGCCACCAAGTCGACTGGCGGATGCAGCACTTGGTCACCATGACCCCGGTCGCTTCAGCCACGCCGATCGCCGAGGCTCAGGTCCGGCGCGCTCCGACTCCGCTGGACGTACGCCGCACCGCGGTCACCCAGGCCGTACACCGTGCCGCGCGGGCACCACGCACGGCAGCCGACCTCCGGGTGACGGCCGCGCAGAGCCGCTCCACGGGGGCGGCGCAGAAACGGACGGGACACTCGGCGACCGCGCCCTCTGCTCGGCTGCCGGCCAGCTCGCCGACGCCCCTGCGCGGACGCTGACTCCCACCCCAGGCCGCACTCCACTCGCGACCGTCCCCGCCCAACAGGAGTTCCACCATGCCCACCACCACCATGCTCGACCAGGCCACGGCCATGATCGAGAACGCCTGGGGCCAACCCATCGAAGCTCTTGAGGTCCTAGGGGTCCGCCGCCCCAACGAGGACCCGCTCCTGCGCTGCGCCATGCACACCCGCGCGGCCCTGGCCATCACGGACAACGCGGTAACCGTTCACCAGGACCGTCTTCACGCCCTGTCCCGGCGTGGGTACGTGCCTGACTTCTACGAACTCGACCGGATCACCGAAACGGCGGTCAAGCTCCGCGTCGCCCACGCGGAGAGCCGTGCGTACCTCCAGGCGATCCGGCGCGTGGTGGAGGCCCGGGAGGCCGCCGCACCCGAGGTTGCGGCACCGGCGGTTCGGCTGGCTCAGGCCGCTGTCGCCCGCTCCGGGCAGACGCGGCACGCCCCGGGGGCCGTGCCCGAACCGCCCTCTCCGGCGGCGGTCGTAGGGCCGTCAGCGCCCACAACGGGGCCCCGACGTTGAACGCTTAGCTCCGATTCTCGTCGCGGGGGCCCTCTTCGGCCCGGGGGCCCACCGCGCGGGCCAGCTCCTCCACCGTCAGCTCCACGCGCCGGCCTTCGGCGACCCGGCGCTCCACCGTCTCCTCCTCCGGCCACCGGTCGGGCTGTGCGCCGACTCCCCACTGGCCGTCGGCGACCATCGCGATGTCGCCCACGGTCCAGGGCCGTCCGGCGGCGCGGATCTTGCATTCCAGTCCGGCGCCGTCCCAGTGTCTGCTCGCCTCGGCCATCCCCTGCTCCCCTTCACCGACGTGCGGTCCCGCAACCCAGGTACGACAACCGCGGTCGCCGATCCATTCCCGTCCCGCCGACCGCTCGCTGGTGGTCTCCAGTTCGCCCACGGCAGACGGCATCCCCGAGAAACGACTACGCACTTCGGCATGCTGCATGCCAACGTACGGGTGTCGGGAAAACCGCAGGTCAACGAAGGGATCGTCCAACCGTGAACACCTCCGCCACCCTCCTGCCCGCCGTCGTCCGCCCCGCCGTGGAAGACCGCTACTGGCTCTCCTCCGACTACTGCGCCGCTCCGGTGCTCGACCTCCTGGACGCTCTCGGCTGGACGATCGCCGAGACCCCGGAGGCCAACGTCCACGCGACCAGCCCGGACGGCGGCGTCTACGTCGGCTGGCTCCCCGAAGACCCCTCCGCCTGGGCGCGCGAGATCGTCTGGCGCGTCCAGGTGCTGCCCGCCGACGGCGAGGTGTGGGTCCAGGAGTTCGGCATCCACACCCCCTCCGAGGCCGTCGCCGGATTCCTCGTCGCCCTCGCCACTCACTCCTCGCGCTGACCGCCGAACTACGGGGCGGGCCGACGTCGGCCCGCCCCGTTCACCGCGCCCGTCCCGGCGACCGACCGCTCCTCTTCTTCCTGACCGAAAGGCATTGAAATGACCATCTACTCCGATGACCTCGTGAGAATCGCGAACCACGTCGTCGGCTCCGGCACCGCCGTGTTCGCGGCCTACGACGCCATCACGGGTTCCGGCATGGCCTCGCGCGGCATCCCCCAGGTCTGCTGCGGGGTGCTGCTGCTGTACACCGCCGGGATCTTCCAGGACCACCTCCGCCGTCGCGACACCCGTGTCGTCGCCTACCTGTCCGGTAACCCCGACGCGCCCCTCTCCAAGATCAGCGCCGCCACGGGGCTGAGCCAGGAACGAGTCGCCAGCTCGCTACAGCGCCTGCACGCCGACGGCCTAGTCGTCTCGGAGGAAGGCGCGGTTCCCCTCCCACCTCGCTACCGGCTGACCTAGCGGCTCCACTGTCGGCAGCATCTCGCAGACCACACCGAGGGCCCGAAGGCCCTACGCGACCTGCTCCGCCTCGACGCCCCCTGACGATGTCCCCGCCAGTCCTGCCCCGTCCGCCCATACCGCTCTCGGAGGTTTCCGTGCCCCAGTATCTGACCGTCGGTCACCTGCTTCGCCAGCTCCTGGAACTCGACCCCAACCTGCCGGTCCGTCTCGCCGTCAACCCGGACTTCCCCTTCGCCCACTTCGTGGGGGCCGAGGTCGTCGTCCGCGACGGCAAGGCGTATATCGCCGATGACGGTCAGGAGGACTACCTCCCTGTGGGGGCGCGCGATGCCCTCACCTGGGCTTGATCGCTTCCCTACCCCCACGGAGGCTTCCATCTCGTCGCTCTCGCGCCCCGCACCTCGTCTCGCGCTGCACGATGTCGCCGTGCGCCCCATGCCGGACGGCGTGCACAGCGCGCTTCTCCAGCGCATCTCCACCCGCCCCGACGGCCCCCTCGACGTCACCTGGCTCGCCGCCAAGTCCCCCCAACTTCCCCTCGGGCGCATCCGGCTGCGCTGGGAGCCCGCCTCGCGCAGCGGCTGGGACGTCACGGCTTACCTGGGGCTGACCACGGCCGAGGTACTCCTCGGTTCCTGGCCCGCCGCCCCGGACGACTGGCCGCGCCTGGTCCGTCCGACCCTGTACGAGGTGACCGGCCTGTGCGCCGCCCTCTCATTCGCGACCGACGCCCTCGAACTCTCCAACCGGCTCTCCGGAGTCTGACCGAGGACCGCCGAAGGCCGCCCCACGCCGCTCAGGCTGGGGCGGCCTCGTCGTGCGTCCACCCGTTCGTTCCGTACGCTCGACCCGACGAAGGAGGACACCATGGCCGACGACCAGAGGCTCTGGGGATACCCGGAGGTCGCCGCCCACCTGGGTATCAGCGTCGGCGCGACCCGCAGCCGCAAGAGCCGGGGCAGCCTGCCCTCGCCCGACGACGACAGCGTTCCGGACCGTCCCCGCTGGAAGCCGTCCACGTTCCAGAACTGGAGGCCGGTCGGCCGGGGATTTCGCAGCGACCTGCACAGCTCCCCCGACAGGAGACCACCCCGACCGACTGACCGAGCGGGTGCTCGCCCGTAGGCTGCGGGCATGACGCCCGACTCGCAGATGCCCTCGCCCCCGTTCCCCTCGACCGACAACGCCGTACTCGGGTTGATCGTCGGCGGAGCCATCGAGTCAGTCCGTAGCGGCGAGGCCACCGTGGAGGAGGCCATCCTGCATGCGGCGGTCCACGGCTGGTACGAGGGACACGTCCAGGGTGAAGACGAATGCCCGGGGTGCGACTTCCGGGGTGGGCTGGCGAAGGACAGCGCACGCGGCTGAACCTCACCTGCACGCCGAAGGGCGCCACCGACATGCCGGTGGCGCCCTTCGGCGTTCCGTCTGGTGCTCGCCTACTCCAGGTAGATGCCGGCAAATACGCCGTCGAACCCGAGTGCGGTCAAGCCCACCTCGACCGGCCCAGTTCTCGTATAGCTGCCGCCAGGTGGCGAGTAGCGCTGAGTAACCCTTTGGCAACGGATTGAATCTATCCGCTTCGCTTCCACCGGCAGGTCGCCACGCTGTGGTGATCATCTGATTCGGAGCGAGGGGTGCACGGGTGCGGCAGGACTGGGAGCCGGAGGACCTCATCGAGGTCTGGACGCTGCTCGAAGACGATATGAAGCGACTGCGGAACAAGTCCGGGGCGAACAGGCTGGGCTTCGCGATGCTGCTGAAGTTCTTCGAGGTGGAGGCCCGCTTCCCGGAGACCGACAGGGAAGTCCCGGCCGCCGCGGTGGGATACGTGGCCCAGCAGGTGAAGGTGCCGGCGGAGGCGTGGGCGGCATACGACTGGCAGGGCGACCGGATCAAGCGCCACCGCAAGGAGATCCGTAAAGCCTTCGGGTTCCGGGCGGGTACGGAGGAGGACCAGGAGCGGCTGGCCGAGTGGCTGACGGCCGAGCTGTGCGGGGTGGAACTGTCGCGTGACCGGCTGGCGGAGGCGGTCGTGGCCCGCTGCCGCAACGACTTCGTCGAGCCGCCGGCCCCGGCCAAGGTCCGGCGCCTGGTGGGCAAGGCGGTCCGGGACTTCGATACGCGGTTCTGCCGTACCACCGTGGACCGGCTGTCCCACGCGACCCGCTCGCGGCTGGAGGACCTGGTCGCGGGCAGCGAGGACGGCGACGAGACGGCTGAGGACCAGGCGGTGGCCGGGGGCGGGCGGTCGTTCTTCACCGAGCTCAAGGCCGACCCGGGAGCCCCGGGGCTGGAGAGCTTGTTCGCGGAGGTGGACAAGCTCCAGCGGGTGCGGAAGCTGGAGCTTCCGGCCGACCTGTTCGCGGACGTGTCGGAGAAGCAGGTGGACGCCTGGCGGGCGCGGGCGGCGAAGGAGTACCCGGCGAACCTGGAGCGGATGAAGCCGCCGATGCGCCTGACGCTGCTGGCCGCGCTGTGCCATGTGCGGCACACCGAGATCACGGACTCGCTGGTGGAGCTGTTCATCCAGCTGGTGCTGAAGATCAACACGCGGGCGGAGAAGAAGGTCGACAAGGAGCTGACGGGTGAGCTGAAGAAGGTGCGGGGCAAGGAGGCGATGATGCTGCGGGTCGCCGAGGCGGCCTTGTCCGAGCCGTCGGGCACGGTCCGCAGGGTGATCTACCCGGTGGTCGGCGGGGAGAAGACGCTCAAGGCCCTGGCGGCGGAGGCCGCGGCGAACGAGGCCAAGTACAAGGCGCGTATCCGCACCGTGCTGCGCTCCGCGTACTCGGCGCACTGGCGGCGGATGCTCACCCCGCTGTTGAAGGCGTTGACGCTCAAGTGCAACAACACCGCCTACCGGCCGGTGATGGACGCTATCGACCTGCTCCAGCGGTACCTGGAGCAGCCTTCGAAGGAGGGTGCGTTCTTCGACGCGGCGGAGGCCGTGCCGCTGGAGGGTGTGGTGCCCGATCAGTGGCGGGCGGCGGTGGTGGACGACAAGGGCCGCGTGGAACGCATCCCGTACGAGCTGTGCGTGCTGGTGTCCCTGCGCGAGGCGTTGCGGCGCCGGGAGATCTGGGTGGTGGGGGCGAACCGGTGGCGCAATCCGGAGGACGACCTGCCGCAGGATTTCGAGGACAACCGGGACGTGCACTACGACGCGATCCAAAAGCCCCAGGACCCGGCGAAGTTCATCGCGGAGTTGCAGAGGATGCACCGCGAGGCCCTGGACCGCTTCGAGGCCGCGCTGTCCAACGACACCACGGGCGGGGTGGCGATCGTCAAGAAGAACGGCGAGCCGTGGATTAAGGTCTCGCCGCGGCCCAAGCAGGAGGAGCCGGAGAACCTGGTCGCGGTGAAGGGGGAGATCGAACGGCGCTGGGGCACCATCGATCTGCTGGACATCCTGAAGTACGCGGAGTTCGACACCGACTTCATCGCCGAGTTCACCACGGTGGCCACCCGCGAGAACCTGTCCCGGGAGGTGCTCCGGAGAAGGCTGCTGCTGGTCCTTTTCGGACTGGGCACGAACATGGGGATCAAGCGGGTCGCGGTGACCGGCAAGCACGGTGAGTCGGAGGCGACGCTCCGCCGGGTGCGGCACCTGTTCGTGAACCGGGCCAACATACGCGCGGCCCTGGTGAAGCTGGTCAACGCCACCTTCGCGGCCCGCGACGAGATGTGGTGGGGCAGCGGGACGGCGTGCGCCTCCGACAGCCGCAAGTTCGGTGCGTGGTCGTCCAACTTCATGACGGAGTGGCACCAGCGGTACCGGGGCCCGGGGGTCATGATTTATTGGCATGTGGAACGAAAGTCGGTGTGCATCTACAGCCAGCTGAAGTCCTGTTCGGCGTCCGAGGTCGCCTCGATGATCGAGGGCGTGCTGCGGCACTGCACCGACATGGAGGTCGACCGGCAGTACACCGACACCCACGGCGCCTCGATCGTCGGGTTCGCGTTCGCGCACATGCTGGACTTCAAGCTGATGCCCCGGCTGAAGAACATCGGGCGGGCCCGGCTGTACCGGCCGGCGGCGGGCGAGGACAAGAACTGGCCGCACCTGGCCCCGGTGCTCTCCACCCGCACGATCGACTGGGACCTGATCACCCAGCAGTACGACCAGATCGTGAAGTACACCACCGCCCTGCGCCTCGGCACCGCCGAGGCCGAGCAGGTCCTGCGCCGCTTCACCAAGGGCGGCCCCAAGCACCCGACCTACCAGGCGATCGAGGAGCTGGGGCGCGTGGTGCGTACGGCGTTCATCTGCGACTACCTGTCGGATGCGGAGATGCGCAAGGAGATCGGCGAGGGCTTGCAGGTGGTGGAGAACTGGAACTCGGCGAACTCCGACCTGTTCTACGGCAAGGACGGCGACCTGACGGGTGCGGACAAGGAGAGCCAAGAGGTCTCGATGCTCGCCCTGCACCTTTTGCAGAGCAGTCTCGTGCATGTGAATACCTTGCTTGTACAGCAGGTTTTGGCCGACCCGAAGTGGGCGGACACGCTCACCGAGGCGGACCGGCGGGGGCTGTCGCCGCTGTTCTGGACCCACGTGAATCCGTATGGCCGGTTCGAACTGGATATGAACAGTCGTCTCGACCTGGACCTTGCGGCCACCGTGCCCGGTCCGCGCAGTCCACAAGGCGAGTCGGTCGGCGCTCCGAGCTGAGCTGGCGGCAGCCAGGGTCTGCGCCCGCTGCGCGCCCCGGACGCCCGGAGCTCGACGACGGCGGGGAGGAGTGACCTCCCCGCAAGCCGGATCGGCCCCGGCACTGCCCCACGGGCCCTTCTCGTGAGAAGTGGTGGGTTGTTAGATGCCCGGGAGGGAGCGGCCGATCTTGGCCGCGAAGTTGGAGGCCGTGGCCGCGTCGCCCTGCCACTGGTTTCCGATGCCCTCGACGGAACTGGTCAGATTGGCGAACAGTCCGCTGATCCCTGCGGCTGTGCGATCGGTCTGCGCGGGGGGCGCGGCCTGGGCCGCCGGGGCGAGCGCAAGGCCCAGGGCAGCGACGGTGAGGGTGGCAGGCAGAACTCGTCTGGTGATCATGCCTGGCCTAACGTGACACCCCGGAAGTGGTCACGGCCCGTGCGCTCCAACTCTGTTTGGCCGGTGCTCAACGCGACGGCACCGCCAATACCCTTCGGGCCTTGATCAATCTCACTGCCACCGCTGTACCGATGTTCCAGTACCGAGGCCGTGCCACCTTGCGGTGAATCTGGCGGATTCGCGTCCTGTACGTGCCCGTAGTGGCTCATGATCGGCTCATGGCTCCCACGAAACGGGGCCTACCCGTACAGGAAGCGGAGAACTGCTCATGCCCTACGAACACATTCTGGTTCCGGTGGACCTCACCGAAGAAACCGAACCGGTGATCGAGCGCGCCATGGAACTCGCCGCCGGCGGCGGTACCAAGGTCTCGTTCGTGCATGCTGTCGAGCCGATGGCCCATGCCTTCGGTGGTGCCGTGATGATGGACCCGTCGAAAATGGCGGAGCAGCAGCCCGACCAGGTCAAGAAGCGCATGGATCGTCAGTTCGACAAGTACCCGGCGGTTAGCCGTGGCGATTCGCACCTGATCTACGGCGAGCCTCGTCAAGAGATCTACCAACTGGCCAAGGAGCAGAACTGCGACCTGATCGTGGTCGGCAGCCATGGTCGGCACGGCGTGGCGCTGCTACGGGACTCTGCCACCAACGACGCCAACCATGGTGCGCCGTGCGAGGTCTTGACGGTGCAGTTGCAGGGGAGGGCCTGATCTAGTCAGCAGCACCCCCAGCCGGTAATTGGTCCCACGTCGCACCTGCCCTACTATCACAAACGGTCCTTTGCCCGAGCAAGATCAAATAGAGCCGGACGGAGGCCGCCGAGAAGCCGATCGGGTCGCAGAAGCCGTTCTCACTCGAAAGTGGCGGGAGTAGGGTTCTGCGACTTGAGTTGTGCGAAACTCCGGGCATGACGGACCCTCAAGAGCCCTCCCCGCCCGCCGAGTCGGAAGCCGATCTCGTCGAACGCCATCCGTGCCCGAAGTGCAAGGCGGCCCCCGGCTCGCCGTGCCGCTCACGCAGCGGGGCGGTCGCCAGCGCGTACCACACCGGCCGCTTCACCAAGGTGCCCAAGCTCGCGAAGGAACTGCGGGTGCAGACCCCGGCCGACCGCGGGCCCGGCCAGCCGTGGCGGCCCGGCGCCCCCGTGCCCGCGGCCGTCGACCCGGACCTGCCGAGCGCGGACATCCGCATCGGGTACGCGAGATGCTCGACGCTCGGGCAGGAACTCGATTCGCAGCTGGACGCGCTCGCCAAGCACGGCATCGAGCGGGAGAAGATCTTCAGCGAGAAGATCAGCACCCGCATCAAGGTCCGCCCCGCCTTCGAGGAGGCGCTGAAGACCGCCCGGGAGATCAAGGCGCACGCCCCGCATTGCCGGGTCCTGTTCACGGTGTACGAGATGAAGAGGCTGGGACGGGACGCGGCAGAGCTCACCGCCCTCGCGGATCATCTGACCGAGCACGGCCTGGTGCTGGAGATGCTCGCCGGGCCGCTGCCCGGCATCTACGACCCCACCGGGCCCGGCAAGCTGCTGTTCGGCTTCTTCGCCGCGATGGCGGAGACCGAGCGGGAGACCATCCGCGAGTCGACGCTCGAAGGGCTCGACGCCGCAGCCCGCAAGGGCAAGTACGGCGGCCGGCCGCCGGTCATCACCGACGACATGCTGCACACCGTGCTCCGCCGGAAAGCACTCGGCGAGTCCGTCGAGCAGATCCAGCCCGACCTCATCATCCCCACCGGCAAGCGCAAGGGACAGAGCCCGTCCGTGGCCAGCATCTACCGGGCGCTCGCCGAGCACGAGAAGGCCCAGGCGTACCCCGAGGCCGTTGAGGCGGCGCACGACGACTTCGCCGCTCTTCGGCAACGCGACCGCAGCCCCGTGTAGTTACTCGCAGTTACTCGCCACCTGGCGGCAGCTATACGAGAACTGGGCCTCGACACTCGGGTAGGTCGTCCCCTGGGGGCCGCCGACCAGGGCATCGAAGTCGGCGCGCCTGATCTCGGGCTCGAGCCACTGGTTGCCGCACCGGCAGCGGACCCAGACGTTGCGCCCGTGGTTGATGAGCAGCCAGTCGCGTCGGGCACGGCAGGCGGAGCACATCACGGGCATGCCGCCGAGAGCGAGTTCGCGTGAGTGGCCGACGCAGCGAATTGCCCCGGGGCCGTCGGCCGACCGCGTCTCGGCCTGGAGCTGCAGCAGGGGGTCGGTACCAGTGGGCAGGAGGGGTGCCGGCTCCGTGGTGCGGGTGGTGGTTCTGAGCACGAGCGTCATCTCCCGGTTGTCGGTCCTGTCTTCATCCGTAACAGCCGGTGGAACCGGCTGTCCATACATTTCGCGGCGTCCGCTCGGCCGGTCGTCTCCGTCCGGTTCGACGTGGTCAGCGACGTGGCGAGCGGCGGTTGGGGTCTTGAGCAGTTCCGAGCGGTACGGCTGCCGTCGCGTTTCGTTCACTGGTGCGGCTGCTCGGCGTAGTGGCCTGGCGGGTGGCGGCCTGCGGACGACGGGCACTGTCACCCGGGTGTGCCGGGAGCTGGGCGATGCGCCGCAGGCGCCAGACCAGGACGTCGTTCACGTCGTCGGCGCTGTCGAGTTCGCGCATGTCGATGGCCTGGCGCAGGAGGGCTTCGGAGTCATGGCCTGCCCGCTCTGCCTGGGCGAGGGTGGCGACCAAGGCGTCGGTCCTCGCTTCCGTGCCTCCTGCCTGTACGACCTTCTCGGGCAGGACTGCGCGAAGGGTGGCCTCGTGCATGAGGCGCTGGGCGTCAGGAAGGGCGCGGCCTTGGTCGTGCAGCATGCGCATCGGGGTGGCGGCGGCCTGGCGGTAGGCGGTGCGTAGGTGCGCGGCGGCTTGTCGGGAAGCGTGGGCCTGCTGGGCGTGTCCGCGGGCGGAGTGCCAGCGGGCGGCGGCGAGGGTGACGAGGACGAGGGTGGAGACGAGCATGGCGGTGGTGCCGCCGTCCTCGCCTCGGCCGAGCGCTCCGCCGGCCTGGACAATGCCTCGGGCGGCTGAGCGGAGGGCTCGGGTGTCGGCGCGTTCGGCGCGGACATGACTGCGGGTCGCCCGTTCGAAGGCGCGAGCTGCAGCGGCCAGCTCGGTGCGGGTGGTGGCCGGTGAGGTCTGGGCCACTGCGTCAAGGAGTTCTCCGACGCCGACGAGCTGGGGGGCGGCCTCGCCGTCCTCGTCGCGTTCCAGGAGCGTGGCTGAGCGCTCTGCGATGACGGTGGCGTTGCGTCGTTGACGGGCGGGCGGTGACCAGTTAGTCCGGTCAGCGCCGACCGCGGGCGCGCTCGGCTCGACGGCCCCGTAGGTGAGGCGTAGGCGGATCTTCGGAAGGGAGAGGTCGGGGGCCAGTTTGGAGCCGGGGTACCAGACCGGGGCTCCGTCGCGGTTGCGGTCGCCGGGCAGGGCCACGTTGTAGCCGAGCGCGTCACCGGACGGTGCGTGTCGCAGCTTCACCCGTACCCCCGCTTCTCGGAGCCGCGTGAAGAACTCCTCTTCCGAATCCGCTCCCGCCACGGCTCGACGAACGGCCTCGCGGAGCGTCTCGCGCGAGGTCTCCGGGCGGCCGGTGCGCTCAGCCTTGAACTTCTCGGCGCTGCTGGGATTCTTCGCTGCGGTTCCGTCGCCCGCGTTCAGGCGCCGCAGGCCCATCTCCTGCTCGATGCGGCGGCATTCGGCCTGGGCCTTGTTGAAGTCGTAGTTCAGGCGCGGGTTGCGCAGGTCGCCGCGTACGAGGGTGGCGACGACGTGGATGTGGTCTTCCGCGTGGCGGACGGCGATCCACCGGCAGCCGTCGGGATCACCGTCCGGGGCGATGCCGGTGGCGTGGACGATGCGCTGGGCGACGGCGTTCCACTCCTCGTCGTCCAGCCGCCGGTCCCCGGGGGCGGTGCGGACCGAGCAGTGCCAGACGTGCTTGGCGGGCGCGCGGTCGCCGGCCTGCTTGACCCGCAGGTCCAGGGCGGCGGTGAGCCGGGCGAGGGTGACCTTCGGGTCGGGGTCGAGGCCGGTGTCGCGGCCGGGGTCGGGCGCGAAGCCGTCCCAGGAGCCGACGAGGTGTGCGTCGGTGTGCTCCTCGCGCCGCCCGGGGCCGTACAGGTAGACGAGCAGGCCGTGGGTCCGGGAGCCGCGTCCGATGTCGGGAACCATCACAGCCGCCGGGTCACCAGGTCGTTCGCCGCGTCATCAACGCGGGCGAGAAGTCCGGTCAGCGCGCTCAGCGCGTGTTCGAGTTCACCGGCGCGCGGCTGGCCACCGCTGTTGAGGACGAAGGCGATCTGATTGATGTTGTTGCCGATGCGGGCCAGCGCGGTGCGCAGAGCGGCGAGTTCGTCGATGGCGGTGTCGAGCTGGTCGTTGCTGTGCACGGCGGCGCATCCGCGGGCGGCGCTCAGGCCGGAGACGGCGAGGAAGCGAGCGACGGTGACGCCGCGCTTGGTGGCGGCCTCGGCGATCTCGGTCTTCTCGGTGTCGGAGAGACGGGTGGTCGTCTTGCGGGTGCGCTCGCTGGGGTTGCGGGTGCGGCGGCGCGGTTTGCGGTCGGGGTAGGCGGGCGTGCTCGGGCTCGGCTGCTCGCGGTGATCGTCGCGATCGGCTTCTCCCCCGGTGACCGGCGCCCCCTGGTGCCGGTTGCCCGGCTGGTCCCCGTGCGCCCTCGCTCGGGGACCAGCCGGGCTTCCCCCGCCCTCCTGGGCGGGGGCAAGTGCGTACGTCGGGCCGTAGGACCGTCGTACGCGATAGCTTGCTCCGCCAGGAGCCGTGGTGGGGTCACGCTGCTGTCCAGCGGAGGTGGCCGCCGGGTCATTGGTGTTCACCGGCTCGTCTCCGGGTCCTGCTGCTGGATTTCGCGGACGAGTTCCTCGATCCAGTCCATGGCCAGGACGGGGTGGTGCAGGGTCCAGGGCCGGTCATGCTGCTCGCGTTGCACGATCCAGGTGGTGTCGGGGCCGGACCGGGCGCGGTGGAGGTGTCCGTACTGGTGCAGGACGGTCAGCCAGGAGTCGACTTCGGCGGGCGTGGCCGGGTGAGTACGCATCGGGTGCTCTCCGCTTCTGCTGTGGCGGGGTGTGTCGGTGACATGCGGAGTGGGTGACCGGCCGGGGTGACCGGTTCGGTCACCCACTCCGTGGAGGTTCGGTCAGGGCCGGGAGGAAGTGACCGGCTGGCGGTGCTGCTCGCGCAGCTGAGCCATCAGCGCGGTCAGGGTGTCGCTGGACAGCGGGATCTGCTGACCTCGGATCGCCTGGGCGACCACCTTGCGGGTCAGTTTGTCCTCGGCCCTGACCGCCGACCGGGCGATCGCCAACAGCTCCTCGGTGTCCGGGTCAGGCCGCCGGTCACCAGTCGGCCGAGCGGCCCGGTCAGTGACCGGCGGCGAGGTGACCGGTGCGGCACTGACCGCCGCCGGGCTGTCCTGGTCATCACCGACCGGGGCCGCACTGCTGGGGCGGTCAGTGACCGTCCGGCCCTTGTCCGTCTGTCCCGGCAGGTCAGGGGCACCGTGGCTGCGGTTGTGGTGGTCGGTGACCGACTGGTCGCTGGTCGCCGGGGTCGAGTCTCCGGTCACTGACCGGGCGGCGGTGTCCTCGTCGGTCGGGGACAGCGGCAGCCGGTCGGTCAGAGCGGTGACCGACTGACCGGACGTGACCTGACCGGCCGCTGACCGCTGCTGACCGGCTCGGTCGGTCCGGGTGACCTCGATGGCGTCGCTCCGGTCGGTCTCACCGAGGTGACCGGGCTGACCGAGGTTCTGCCGGCCAGAGCCCTCGACCGGGCCCCGGGCAATGAGGATGTAGAGGTGGACCGCTCCGGCCAGTGCGAGCGGGGCGATGGTGGAGAGCACCGCAACCACCGCGTCACTGAGTTGGAGGCCGGTGCCGGCGACCGTGTCCTGGTTGATGCGCACCGCGTGGAGTGCGTTGGCCCAGATGCTGGCGGCGGTGGCCGTGCCGAAGAGCGTCCAGACGTAGAGCCGGGCGCGCAGCGGTGCGTTGCGCAGGACCAGGAGGGCGCGGATGCCGTAGGCGATGAACCCGTCGATCACCAGGGGGAACAGGTAGGTAAGGAAGCCTCGGATGTGGATGGCCACGGCCATCTGCTGCAGGGCGTCGTACGACAGTGCGCATCCCGCGCCCCCGAGGGCCACGACAGCCGCGCGGTCCCACCCGGATATGTGCGCCGTCTTCGACGCGCTTGCGATGTTCATGCCGCCGTCCCGAAGTCGTCGCGGATCAGGCGCTCGCCGCTGGTCTCGGGGGGTGTGGTGTTCGTGGTGGGCTGGTTCAGGGTTCGGTTGCGCTCGGCCCGGCGGATCTCGCGGTACCGCTTCTTGGCGTGCTCCTCGGTGACCTTCAGAAGCCAGGCCAGGCGCTGCTCGCTCACCCCGTGGCGGTAGGCCGCGTACTCGACCGCGCGGCGCTCCGTATGGGTGAGGTGCACGTCGCGTCCGGCGATGGTGGCATTGACGCGGCTGTAGTCGAGGCGGCTGGCGAGCTTGTCGTGCAGCGGCCCGCGCTCCTCTTCCGTCAGGCCGCCACGGATCCCGTCGGTGTCACCCCCTTCCAGAGCGGCGTCCAGGCAGGTGCGGCGGACCGGGCACTGGCCGCACAGGGCCTTGGCCGTGGCGATCTTGGCGGTCTCGTCGGGTTCGGGGAAGAAGACTTCGGGGTCCACCGGGTTGTACTCGGTGCTCTGGCAGACGGCGTCGGCCTGCCAGGTCTGGTCGCCGAGCTGACGGTGCTGGGCGGGGCCGTTCATCGTGCTGGTCATGCGGGGTGCTCCGATCGCTCTCCGCGCGCAGAGGCGTCGGCGGAGAGGTGCGCTGGCGGTAGGTGCCCGGGGGGACGGCGCTGCGAGGGCGCGGTCCGGCGGGGTGGCCTGTGGAGGGTCAGGCGGCGGCGCTGTGGCGTCTGCGGTCGACGGCCTCGAACTCGACTCGGGTGGTCATCTGCGCGAGCCTGCTGGCGACTCGGTCCCCGAGGTAGGAACGCAGGTCCTTGATCGCCAGGTTGGTCGTGATCAGCGTGGGGAGTTCGTAGTTGTACCGTCGGTTGATCAGCCGGTACGTGATCTCCTCGACCCACTCGCTCGCCTTGGCCGCGCCGAGGTCGTCGATGATCAGCAGCGGGCAGCGGCTGACGGCCGCCAGCTCCCGCTCGCTGTCCACCCCGGGCCGGGGGCGGAGATCGGCGTAGAGGTCGGCGGCGGTGGTCGCGCGCCAGCGCGCGCCGACCCCGCTCTGCACCAGCGCTCGGAGCGCGCCGTACGCCTGGTGCGTCTTGCCCGCGCCGACGACCCCGGCCATCAGCAAGCTAGGGCCGGTGGTGACCTGTCGTCGGGCTCCTCGGCTGGGGGCGACGGCCGCGTCGGTGACCTTCCGGACCCACTCCAGGACCGTGGGGTGGTCGGCGACAGCCGCTTGATAGCGCGGGGGCATCCCGGCGAGCAGAGCGTCCAGCGGTGAGAAGGGCTCGGCGTCGTCCGGCAGCGCGGCGTCCACCGGGTCAATGTTGCGGGCGGCCAGGATCCGGGCCATGCGCTCCAGCGTGGCTTCGTTGCCGAGGAGCTGGGGTTCGCGGTGACGGGTGTGCATCACAGCTCCTCGGCGTAGGCGGCAGAAGCGTTGGCCGGGTTGGTCCACGCCTGGTGGGCGGGCACGTTAGGCCGGATTCCCGGCCGCGCCAAACCGCCGGGGCGAGCGTTCATCGCCTCGTTGACCATGCTGGTCAGCACGCTCGGGTGCTTGGGGTTGGCCGTGAAGTTCGCCAGCCCGGCTCGGATGTGCGCCGGTGCGATGCCCTCGTCCAGGAGCTTCTTGATGATCCGGCCGAGTTGCCCGATCACGTCGCTCGGGGGGCGCTGGTCGCACCCGGCGACGTACTCCCCGACGAGGTCCTTGGCGGAGATGCCGGCTGCGGGCGCTGTGCGCCCCGTAGGGACAAGAGATCCAGGATCCAAGATCCTAGATCCAGGCGCCGAGCCTTCGGGGAGGCTTCGGGGAAGGTTCGGGGAGCCGCCAGATGCAACCCTCTGACCTGCACTTTTAACTCCGGTCCGCCCGGGTGCGCTGCTGGCTCCATCGGCGGCGTCCTGCCGGTCGGCGCTTGGCCCGTCTGCCTGTTCCGACACCGTCGAGGAGGGTGCGGCGGGCAGATCGAGGGCTCGGGGTGCCCTCGCCGAGGTCTCAGCGAGTCCTCGGGAAGTGGTGGGCAAGCCGTTCCCCCGCCGGGAGCAGGAGCCCTTGCAGGGGGCGCACCGGTCGGCAGCCTGGTGCTGCGGGCACGAGGGCAGGCGCGACTGGCTCGGCTTGTCGATCTTCTGATGCTCGGACCAGGTCACGATGTGGAGGTAGAGGCGGCCGTCGCATCCGGTGTATCGGCAGATCAGTCCGGCATTCGCGAGCTGGTGGAGGTCGTCTTCGACGTGGACCGAGGTGTGCTCGGCGCGCAGGGGCCAGAGAAGCCCCGCGATGATCGCGGCGTTGTCCCGGTGGCGGCCATGGTCGTCGGCCTGGGTGAGCAGGCCGAAGAAGGTCCGCTCGGCCGCCACGGTCACTTCGGCGAGCGACTCGGACGTGAACGCCTCCGGCTTGACGGTTCGGATCCGGGCCATCTCAGCGGCCCCGCTCGGCGGCGATCAAGTCGCTGCGGGTGAGGGTGGCGTCGGCGAGGCGGAAGGTGTGCGGGCGGGTCCAGTCTTCGTCCGGCCAGACCCTCAGGATCCAGCGGGCGGCGACCCTGGATGTCGTCCGGCCCAGCTCCATCGACCGACCAGCCTTGTCCTGCACGATCGTGTGCGGGTGGGGCCACACCTGCGTCGGCTCGGTGAGGCTGACCCGGATAGTGGCTGCGCCCGGGATCATGTCGGCGAGTTGGGCGGCGAGGCGGTGTCGGCGGCTGGCGTCCGGGCAGGTCGGGGTTCCGCTCGGCATGGCAGGCATGCGATACTCCGTGGTTTGTAGGAGCGCGGTGCGGTGGTTCTCGTGCAAAAGCCCCGCCGCCCGCGAGATGTGAATCGGCGCCCTTCGGGGTGCCGGCCCGGCGCTTGGGAGCTGGTAACTCCCGGGCGCCGGTTCTTCGTTGCTTCATCGCGTTACGGGCCGTTGGCGTGCATCCCCCGCCTCCTCCCTGACCCGTGTTCGGTCGGCAGCCCCTCTTGCCGGGCACGCCGAAGGAGGTGATCTCCTCCTCAGTCTCACGCCCTCGGCAGGCACGCAGCCTGGCCGGGAGGGATGCACGGCACCCCGTTTTTCGGTAGTCTGAAGCTATCCCGGTTCGCGCGAAAGGTCAACGAGCCGATAGTTCTTCGACTCGTACGAAAAAGAGGTCTCGATGCCAGCTCGCCGCTTCGACAGAACAGTGGTGCGCGCCGTACGACGGGCTGCCGAGATCTCGCAGGCTGGAGTGGGCGCTGCCGTCAGGGCTGCGGAGTCGACCGTGGCCGGGTGGGAGGCGGGCTCAAGCGTCCCGGACCAGGAGAAGCTGCCGGGCATCGCGCGTGTACTCGGGAAACCACTGGATGAGCTGTTCCCCCGTGAAGGCTCACCCGACCTGACGGACTTGCGATGCGACGTGGGCCTCTACCGGTACGAGGTGGCGAAGTTCATCGGCACGAAGAGCGATGGCCCGGTGGCTGCGGCCGAGAGCGGCGTGCGGCGGCTCAAGCCGAAGTACATGCCGAAGCTGGCAGCGGCGTACGGCGTATCAGAGAAGGCGCTGGAGCAAGCTCAGGATCGCTCATTCGGAAACGTCGTCGAAGAGGACGGGGACGAGAGCGTCGCTGCCGCCGAGGCCGAGGAGCATCCCCGTGCTCTCGGGGAGAAGATCAGCTTCCTGCTGGAGCACTCCTACCCGGCGGGCGCAGCTCCAGGGGACGGAGAAATTGCGCAGGCGGTGAACCGGCATGCAGGGTCAGAGGTTGTCACGGCCAATGAGGTCGAGGCACTCCGAACAGGTGCCGGCGACGTCGACAGCCCGGCCCCCGTCGTCCTGGAGGGCCTTGCCGAGTTCTTCGGCGTCGAGCGCATGTACTTCGAGCCGGACGAGGCCGTCGCTCGTCAGGTGTACCAAGGGCTACGTGTGTTGCTCGCATCCCGGAACCGGAAGATCGGACGGGTTCGGGCTCGTGGTCTCGGCCCGGAGGGTCTGTCGCCCGAGGTTCTCTCGCTCCTGACGGACCTGGCGACCGAGTTCGAGAAAGAGGTCAGCTCCAAGGACGACGGGTAAGGCCCTGCCTCCGGGGCTCAGGAGGTCCCGGGAGAACAGGGCTCGGTCAGCCCTGATTACTGAGCTGGTGCGTTCGGCTCGTGTCGCCGGCCGGAGGCGAATACGGCCTTGATGTCCTTGAGGGCGTCGAGATCCGAGAGCGGGTCCCCCTCGACAACGATGAGATCCGCGCGGTAGCCCGGAGCGATGCGGCCGGTTGTGGAGCCGAGCCCGAGGGCCGTGGCTGCTGCGGTCGTCGCCATGTTGATGATCTCGGCGTTCGCCAGGCCGAGGTGGGCGTAGAACGAGAGGGCCGGTACCAGGCCGTTGAAGGTGGCACGCTGCACTCCGGCGTCCGTGCCGGCGATCAGCTTCACACCCGCGTCTGCCATCTGGCGTACCAGGTCGAACATCCCGGCTGCGCGCTCTTCGCCGAAGATCGCGGGGAGCATCCGCCAGTGGGGGCTTACCGCTGGGCAGACGGTGATGCCACGGTCGATGATCTGCTGCACCACGTCCCGACGGAAGTCGAGGCCGTCGCCGGTCATCCACGTGCAGTGTTCGATGGTGTCCACTCCGGCCTCCACGGCTGCGGCGATGCCGCCGGCTCCGTGCGCGTGGGCTGCGACGGGGACGCCTGCCGCGTGAGCCTCATCCACGAGAAGTCGCAGTTCCGCTGCGGAGAACTGGGATTCGTGACTTGCGGGGCCGCCCCGGGTGAGGCCGCCGCCAGTGACCATGCACTTGATGACCTCAGCGCCTCGTTCGAGGTTGATGCGGATGAGGGAGCGGATCTCGGCTTCGCCCGAGACCTCACCGCCGAGGAAGTGGCAGTGCCCGCCAGGGGTAGTCAGGGGCGTGCCTGCGGAGACGATCCTCGGGCCCGGCGTGCGCTGATCGGCGATCTCAGCATCTAGGCGAAGTGCCAGTCCGTTCCGGTCTCCGAGGTCACGGGCCGTGGTGACGCCGCTGAGCAGCAGTTCCTCCGCGCGGCGGCGCATGTCCGCGAGCAGGGCCTCATCCGTCGAGTCCTGGAGAGCGGACACCGGGTCGGGGCTCCCGTCGAAAACGAGGTGTACGTGAGCGTCGATCAACCCGGGCAGAAGGGTGCCGTCGAACACCGACCGCGGCACGTCGGCGGCGGCCTGCTCCTCGATCTCCTTGCGCGGCCCCACAGCCGTGATCGAGTCGCCCTCGACCAGGACAGCGCCGTCGTCCAGATACGTGCCCGTGCCGACGAGCACACGTCCTCCGCTAATCAGCATGGTGTCTCCTTGATCATGAGAGGGGTCGCGCGGTTTGCCACCAGTGCGTCGGACACCGCAATCAGTTGTTTCACATCCGCCGCTCGATCGCTTCCCAGGGCCATGGCGAGGGGGGCCGCCCGGCGGGGTGCGGGGCCTCCATCCTTGATCCGGGCAGAAGCGCGCCGAAGCCGGGATGCCAGCTCATCCGAGTCGACGTCGGGCGCTGCGATGCCGGTGTCGTCTACCAGGAGGTACGGGCTGATGGCGACCAGGCCGTCTCGGATCTCCACGATGCGGCGGTGGTAACGCCGGTGGACTCCCCGAGCACGTCGTCGGTCGTGGGCGGACGAGGACGCTGGCGGCAGCACATTGTCGGGGAACGCCTCAGCCAACAGGACCCAGAGGGCGGCGAGGCGGAGGTAATCACGTCGGTGCTGGAGCCAGAGCTTCGAAGAGGATATTCGGGCGCGGGCCCCCGAGTAGGTGATGCCAGCCGTGAACAGAAGTATGGATGCGACCAACAGGAACGCGACGGCAGCCATCAGACGCTGGGGTACGTCGATATCCGCCCAGCGGACGGCCACGATGACAGCCCTGATCGCGCAGGCAACGGCCATTGCGCCCAGGCCAACGGCCGCCATCCACAGTCCCGTTGCATGGGGGCGCCGGGACATTCGGGCGTAGGTGCCGGTCCACCGGGCGGCGAGGCCCAGGACGTACGTCAGGTAGCACCCGGCTCCGCCGTAGAAGACAGCGATTTGCGGAACCGTCATGTCCGCGGTGCTGAAACTGCCGGCGAAGACCTCGTGCGGCACCGACACGGCAGCCAGGGTGATGACCACCACGACGGCCACGACGGCGACCGCCTCCTTGTTCGCCCTGCGACGGCTCGCTTCCTCATCAGCCGCAGAGTAGAGGTAGAAGCACATCAGGAAGTACATCGCGACGATCAGCAGCACGTTCTGGACCAACTTCGCCGCCCCGTGCCCCGCAACCGTGTCGACGCCGGTCGCGCCTCCCGGCATAGCGATGGGATAGGAAAGCGTGGCGCAGAGGAGGCAGAGGGTCACCGATCGCAAAGGCGCGTCATGGGGGGTTCGCCACAGCTTGTAGAGCTTCCAGGCAAGGGCACCCACGAGCCCCAGGAGTAGCAGTTCCACGGGTTACAGCCATCCTCGCCGGTCTCCGAGGGCCGACTGCACACGCCGCAGAGACGGGTCCTCCGAGAGGGGAGTCGCGTCGTCCAGCACTGACGCCCACTCCAGGATGATCGTCGCCGCGAGTTCGACGGAGCACTCCTCGCCGTCGTCGTACGTGCACCTGCGTGCGACGCGCTTGATCGTCTCGGGATTGAAGACCGGCAGCATGGCGGCCCAGCCCTCCACCAAGACGGCCGACTCCTCGTCGGCGTCGAGCGCGGAGGTCTGCCCCGTCGCTTCGGCCGGCGCCTGCTCGGCGTCCTCGGCCTCCGCCACGAGGATGTGCCCTATCTCGTGGAGCTTGATGTGATCTTGATGCAGACGCGTCGTCTCCTGCTGGTACAAGATCACGTCATAGTCGTCGTACTCGACCCACATCCCCGTCGGCCCAGGCTTCGGCAGCGGCGCCTCCCGCAGGTAGAGGGGCCGCCCGCGCCGACGGCTGAGCGCCGAGCACAGCTCCTTCACCTCCAGCGGGGGATGAACACCGAGGTCTTGCAGCTCCCGACGGAGGAAGCGATGCAGATCCTTTTCCACCGCCCGACGGCGGCCCAGTCCTTTTCGGGACTCCCCGCCCTGGGTCGAGCCCATGGGCTCAGTGCGAAGAATCTTCCCAGACCACATGACAAATCCCTTCTACCGGTTAGCGCCCCCCGAGCTAGGCGCGACCGCGCCGCTGACTCTCGGTTCCCTCCGCTCTGGCCCGGCGCGCGGAGTTGCCCTTCAGCTGACTCCAGCGCGACACTGCCGCAGCCCAACAGGGGCCTGGGCCACATCGAGGTCCATGTGTCGCTATAGCGAATGAGCAACGCCTTCACCACTCGCCTCGCCGAGCCTTCGGGAACTTCTTGGACAGTACGCGAAAGGTTAGACAGAGATTGACCGAAAACTCAGCAGCGGTCGGTTCAGCCGAAGCGCTCCCACTTCCTCACAAACTGCGCAAAACGCCTATCTGGGCGCGTCGCTCAAGGCTCTGACATGCGATTTCATCAATCGCCGCGATGGCCACATTCCTGAGCGCCGGACGGCGAGGCCGTTGTCAATCCGAGATACGTCACAGCAAAACCCGACATGCGGTCGGTTACAAATGGCGCAAATGCACCACACGATCACGCACGGACAGCACCGCCATCAGACATAAGGTGTGAATGGCGCTGACCGCTCGGACTGACGCGATCCAGCCAGTTCCTTGACCTCGATGGAGGATCCGGTTGGACGCGTCAGTCGATCCGCCGCACCACCTCTCCGTGTCGCGGTAAAGACCCCTCGCTTGACCTGTTACCAGGCGCAAACTTCGCCGAGCGAAGAAGACCGGACCATGCGGCCGGGGGCGATGGTGGATGGTGCCGCCGAGCCTCGGCCGAGGAGGGGCGGAGGGTTTCGCTGCCGGACCCGCGCGTCTCCGCCCCAGACCCTCAGCTGGGGCGGAGACGGGCGTCCGGCCCGTCGATCCGGGGTGTTCAAGCCCGCATCAACCGGGGCGCGGGCGACGCGACGTTTCCTCAGTCCGCGGTCCTGCGTGACCGTGCAGCACGCGGACGCTGCGTCCCGGGAAACCCGGCTTGATCCGCTGTACGGCCTGCATCGGCAGGGGCGTACGGCGGGGTTCAGAATGTCAAGTGCCGGCCAAGGTCCGGGTGTAGCCGGTGAGCAGGCCGGCGAAGACGCTGCTGTCGACGGTCACGACGGGGATGTGGTGGTCAGACACGCCGAGGGGGACCTCGTGCACCTCGAAGCCGGTCACGGCGGGGAGGAGACCGGTGGTGACATAGACGCGGTCGATCCGGCTGTCGGGGCCGTGGGTCGGGGAGGCGTTGACCGTGCGGGCCAGTGCGGCAGGATTGCCCTTTTCGGCCCAGTGGCGGGCGACGTCTTCGAGGCCCGCAGTGCGCAGCGTGTGGTCGGGCTCGGTGTCAGGGACCCGGACACCATCGAGGCCTGGGCCTCGGCGCGAGCGGTGGAGACGGTGAGGCCGGTCATGGATGGCGGCGAGGTCGGGCAGAGGCAGGTCGCCCGCCGTACCCGGCGCCGGGTAACTGTTGCCGTCGCCGCCGATGATGGCCGGCAGCACGAGGCGGCTGCCGTCAGGAGCCTGCCAGCCCTTGTCGGCCCAAGTCGTCGTCCACTCGGCCTCCAGCTGGCGCTGCTCGGCGCTGGCGTAGGCGAAATGAAAGCTGACCACGTTGAAGGGCGACGCGTCGGGTCCGGCCTCCGGGGAGCTCAGAGTGATCGCGGTAGGCGGAAGCACGAAGTGCGGGCTTCGATCGCCCGACCAGTCGCGTACGAGGTTGAGACGCCGGGGGTTGAAGAGGATGGCGGTGCACGCCCCGGGGCCGAGGACACCCTGCATGTCCAGCTCGCGGCACTGCTCGTTGAAGATCGTGTGTCCGCGCTCGTCGGCACGGAACATCTCCTGCCGGAGAACGATGTCCGGCTGGAGACGGCGCAGTGTCTCGGCGGCGGCCCGCCGAATCTCCGGATCACCCGCTCCGTTTCTCTCCAGGTTCCAGCAGACGAACCTCAGCTTTGCCATCGAATGCCTTTCAGACGGTGTACGGAATGGGTCCGGTAGGAGGTGAGCTGTTACGCCGCTGCGGTAAGGCCGTTCCGGCTGGGACGTTCGGAATCTCCGGCCAAGAGCTGTGCCAGCGCCTGGGTGATGCCAAGGTCTGGCAGTTCGTTCTCCAGCCACCGGTATTGGCCGGCCGGGTTGAGGTCGACGAAGTACCACCTGCCGTGGCTGTCCACGAGGAGGTCGCTGGCCGCGTAGGGGAGTCCGTAGCACTGCACCAAGGCGATCAGGGCGTCCGCGACCGGGGAGGGGAGGGTATTCGGCGTGGAGGTCAGGGACTCGGGAGTGGCTCGCCAGTCCGTCCGGCCCACCGTGGTGTGCGCATCGATCCGGACCGCGATAGTCCGGGTGCCGATGGCGTGGGCGCGCACGGCGTAGTCGGTGACGACGCGGTGCTGGAAGTGGGTGATACCGGTCGCGACGGCGTCCAGGTCGCTGTCCACCACCAGCGTCGTGTAGAGCGGGCGGACGCGATGGTCGTCCTCCGTGATCTGCGGGACGGTGAGCGTCTTGGTGACGATGCCGTCCGGGGCGCCGAGGTTGAACCGGCGAGCGCCGGACGGGAGACTCCCGATCCACGTGGGCGGTACGGTCAGCCCGGCCCGTTCAGCGGCAGCGACCACACCAACCTTGATCTGTGCCCGGCGGATGTCCGACGGGCGGTTGACGTGGAGGCAGTCCAGAGTGCCGAGCACCCCGGCCAATCCGGCAAGCGCCTCCTGGGAGGCCCACTGCATCTGCGCCTGGGTCATGCCGTCGCCCCAGACCCGTGGGGGCGTCGGGTGGCACCAGAACACGGACCATACGTCGCGCAGTTTAGTGACCCGGGACCTGACGGTGAGCGATCCTTGCCACTGGCCGGCGTCGCACCGCGCGCTCACGCTGACCGTGCGGCCCAGATCGGCGAGGTCGAAGCGGACGGTGCGGACACCGAGGCCCTGGAGGGCCAAGGTGACCGCGTCCCCGGTATCGGAGTTCCGGGCGGTGATGACCAGGACGGTGTTGCCGTCGGTCTGAATCGAGCTCACGTAACCCCTCCCGTAATGCACCTAGTTGATGGTCGAAGATGGCAACGAACCGTTCAGCGGGCACGGTTGAGTTCGTGTCGACGGCTCAGTGGCTCTGGTCGAGTAGTCGCTCGGCGCGCGCTAGATCCTCGGGGGTGTCTACTGCCACCCCGTCGTCCAGGACGGGCACCATCCGCACGGCGTGGCCGTGTTCGACGAAGCGCAGCATCTCCACTCCCTCGGCACGCTCCAAGGGCCCCTGCTGGAGCCGCCGGAAGTGCTGGAGAGCCTGGCCGGTGAAGCCGTAGAGACCCAGTTGGCGCAGGTACTTCGGCCGGTCGCCCCTGGGGTACGGGATGGGCTGGCGCGAGAACATGAGGGCCTCGCTGCGGGCCGTGACGACAACCTTGACGACGTTGTGGTCCAGGACGGCGCCGACGTCGACCAGCTCGGTGTAGGCGTTCACGGCGAAGGTGCCGGGCGGAGTGAATTCCAGGGCCTCGGAGACGTCGTTGATGGCGGTCGGCGAGATGAACGGCTCGTCGCCCTGGACGTTGATGTATCCGTCGGCCGGGAGGCGCTCGGCGACCTCTGCGACGCGGTCGGTGCCGGTGAGGTGCTCCCCGGTGCGGATGCAGTCGATGCCGAGTTCGCGGCACGCCGCTTCGATGCGTTCGTCGTCCGTGGCGACGATGGCTCCGTCGAGGCGTTTGGCTTCCAGGCAGCGCTGGTGGACGTGCCAGAGCAGCGGCTTGCCGCCGAGGAGGGCCAGTGGTTTGCCGGGGAAGCGGGAGGCACCCCAGCGGCACGGTATGACGGCGATGTGCCGGCGCCGTTCGGCGTCGGTCTGTCGGGCTGTGGTGGCGGCCACGGCGTCCTCCTGGTGGTCGGGTTCGAGGGCTTCAGGTGAGCTGGGCGAGCTTGGCGCGGACGGTGGGTGAGGAAGTGGTCGCGAACGGCCGCCACTGGTAGCCGTCGACCTCCTCCTCCTGCAGCACCACCGCGTGATCGGTCGCGAGTTGGAAGGCCCAGCGGAAGTCCACGTGGTGGTGGGCCGGCTCGTTCTTCGACGGGTTCGCGTCGATCGCGTGCACGTCGATGTCGAGGGGGATGTCCTCGTAGCCGGCGAGGGGAACCACGGCGCTCGGCGGGATGCCGGCCTCCTCGTGCAGTTCGCGCAGGGCGGTGTCGCGCAGGCGCTGGTCGGACGGTTCGTTGTGCCCGCCGGGCGCCAAAAGTTTCCCGGACGCCTTGTGCAGGATGTGGAGCACGTGCCGTTCACCGTTGATGACGATGGCGCTGCAGGTCACGTGGGCGGGGAAGGTCTTGCGGCTGGTGGGATCGTCCGCGCCCGCGAGTACGTCGAACAGCATCGTCAGGGAGGCGCGCTCGTCCGGGTGGCGGGCGAGGTACGCCTCGGTGACGGCACGGACGTGTCCGGTGGAGGGTGGCAACGAGGTCACCTTTCGAAGTGGCGGAGCCAGGTTCTGGCGATGGTGTCGCGGTCGGCCGCCGGCATCTCGTGCAGTCCGGACTGGAGCCGCGCGTGGCTGAGTGCGGCGGTGGCGGCGAGTATCTCGGCCTGGACGAGGTGGATGTAGGTGCCGACGGCGGCGCCGTGCACGAAGTTGACGGCACCGCCGTCGGCAAGAACGTAGAAGTAGTGGCCGGTGACCTCGTACCGGGTCAACTGGGGTCCGACGGACTGACGTTCGTAGAGGTCGTCGAGGCTGCCCAGTTCGAGTTCGTCCTCGGAGGAGGTCACCGATCCGAGGTACGCGCCGTTGCGCAGGGCGGCGAAATCGTCGTGCCGGAGGGCGAGATTGCCGGTGGCGCACAGGACGAGATCCGCGTCGTGGACGGCCTCGGTGGTGGACGCGCTGGTGTGGAAGCCGAGGGCGTGCGCCTGTACCCGCTTGACCGCGTCGTTGTCGTACACGGTGACGCGCAGGTCCTGGGCACGCAGGGTCTGCGCAATCGAGCGACCGATCTTGCCGAAGCCGATGACGCAGGCGCTGCGGCTCGTGAGGATGTCCCCGCGGGCGCGGACGAGGGCGTCGGTAGAGAACACGATGGACCGGCCGACGAGGTGGTCCTCGCAGTCCTTGAGCGGTGAGCGGGCCACGGACACGACCGGGCACGGGAGCGAGCCGAGGGCCGCGTACCGCTGGTGCCCGTTCTCGGTGTCCTCGACGACGCCGAGGATGCGGCCGGAGAACTTGTTCACGAGGGTGTCGAGGCTGGGCGCGAAGTACCCGCCGATGTCGACCAGGACGACGTCTTGGCCGCCGGCCGTGTCCTCCAGATAGTGCAGGGCTTGGGACTCGTCGGTGAACCGCTCCCGGGTCAGGTTGTGGACCGGCAGGGTGTGGCGGACGGTGTCGAGGGTCGGCTGGTGGATCGACCGGGGCTTGGGTAGGACGGCACCGATCGTGGACACCGCGGTCATAGCGCGCAAGAACGCGGGGCGTTCCGGGAGCAGGTGGGTGATGACCAGCGTCGTGATCGCCTGCCCGGCAGGGAACTGCGCGGTGATCCTCCGGAAGAAGGCGTCCAGCCGTGCTCGCTCGGGAGTTTCCATGAGCATTCCTCTCAGGTTCCGAGGCGTAGGGCTACGCGGCCCGGCTGTAGTCCGGAACCGGGGCGGCCAGAGCCTGCATGTGGGCGCGCAGTCCGCTGTGGAGGTCGACGCGCGGCTGCCAGCCGAGGACCTCTCCCGCGCGGCCGGGGTCTGCGCGCGTGAGCAGGACGTCCCCGTTGCGCACGTGGTCCTGGTGGAGCTGGATCTCGCGGCCGGTGAGGCTGTTGGCGATGTCGATCACGTCCAGCAGCGATGCGTTCGAGCCGCCGCCGACGTTGATGGGGCCGTGAGCGTTCGGGACGACGCCGGCGGCGATCGTGGCGGCGACCGCGTCGTCGATGTAGGTGAAGTCGCGGCGCTGGTGACCGTCTCCGTACAGGCGCAGGGGCTGTCCGGTCAGGGCGGCGTACAGGGCGCGATGGGTGAACATGTCGGCGCGCTGCCGGGGGCCGTAGACGGTGAAGTACCGCAGGGCGACGACGGTGGGGCCACCGGGGCGCTGGGCATAGGCGAGGCAGAGCTGCTCCTCGGCCAGCTTGGTCACGGCGTATGGGGAGGCGGGATTGGGGCGGTCGGTCTCGCGGCTCGCGTCGCCGTCGGTCGGACCGTAGACGCTGGAGGAGGAGGCGACGGCCAGTCGGGGGACGCCGATCCGGGTGGAGGCTTCGAGGACGCGGTGGGTGGCCAGCACGTTGGACGCGAGGTAGTCGCCGAACTGCGGTCCCCAGGAGGGCCGCACGCCGGGGATGCCGGCGAGGTGGAAGACCGCGTCGGCGTCGATCAGAAGGGGGTCGATGGCGCAGTGGAGGAGGTCGGCCGTGACGTGGTGGTATCCCTGGAGTCCTCGCAGCGCGGCGAGGTTGGCGGCGGCCGTCGGGTCGGTGGACGGATCTCGACGGTCCACGCCGATCACGGTGGTGCCGGCCTGGACGAGGACGTGGGCGAGGTGGGAGCCGATGAATCCGGCGGAGCCGGTCACCACGGCCCGTCGGGGGGCAGCATTGGTCGGGGGCTGCTCGTGCTGTGGCACGGGGATCTCCAGAGAGGTGTCGTCGAAGGGGTAGGTCAGGTGAGCCGGGACAGGACGGTTCTGCCGTGCGCGCTGAGGGCGGCGTCGTTCTCTTTGTGGCCCTTGACCAGGGCTGTGGCCGCCTCGATAGCGCCGAAGGACTCCAGGAGGCGTCGCTCGGTGTCGTTCGGCGGACGCCCGTAGCCGTGGAAGAAGGCGGTGCGGAGGTGGGGTGCGGCCTGCCAGCGTCGGAATTCGAGCCGGGCGAAGTCGCGGACCCGGGCGTCGCGTCGCATGTGCTCGAAGTCGTAGATGCCGAAGATGTCGCCGAGCAGCCAGTTGCGCGGCTGGTAGTCGAGGTGGCAGATCGCACTGTCCATGTAGCTGGCGCCCAAGATCGCCGCGTGGTGCTTCAGCAGGTTCTCCTCGGCCGCGTCGAGCAGGTCGGCTCGGACGGCCCGGTCGATCCAACGCTGGAACCGCTCGGCGAGCGAGGCGCCGACGGCTCCGCCCTGGGGCATGGCGGTGGCCCGGTGCAGCTTGCCCAGCACGTGCCCGGCCTCGTGGTGGGCCAGTTCCTCCTCGGGCGAGCCGGGAGCGACGGTGTCCGCGCGGTCGCCTGCGAGTGCGGTGAGCAGCAGGGTGCGGGTGGCGTCATCCCGGCCGACCAACTCCGGCGCGTGACCGGTCAGATGGCGGACCCACGCCTCATAGGCGTGGAGTTCTCCGGCGTACCGGTCTCGCTCCGCGTGCTGCTTCGCGATGAACTGACGCCCGTCCCCGGCCACCAGGCGCACCACGCGGGGCGGGAGCGCGGGGTCCGCTGCGATGTCGACTGCGCCGAGGAGGTGGTGCGCCAGTCGTATCCGGGGGTCGTCCGCGGTCGCGATCACGGAGTCGGCTCCGGCGTGAGGAGACTGAGGTGCTCGGTGTCGTTGTGCCGGTCGAGCATCCAGCGGGTCTGGCCCAGGCGGTTGCGGTGGTGCTGCCAGCGGGTGATGGAGGCGTGGTTGTGGGTGAACCCGGACGGCGAGCCGATCGGGATGCCGAGCAGCAGGGTGTGGGCGGTGATCACCGTCTCCCCGTGGGCGGCGAAGACGACGCGCTTGCCGTGGTTCTCCTTGATGAGCTGGCTCAAGTTCCTGCCGGCGCGCTCCAGGTACCCGTTCCAGGTGTCGGAGCCGTTGGCCCAGGGTGTGTCGGGGTGGGCGTGCGGCCCGCCGTCGGCGGCCGTCTTCACCGCGTCCCAGGGCCTGCCGTCGGCGTCGCCGTGGACCGGTCCGTCGAGTCGGTCGTCGTGGTGCACAGGGATCTGGAGCGTCTGGGCGATGATCTCGCCGGTCTGGACGAGGCGGATCCGCGGGCCGGTGTAGATGACGTCGAAGGGCTTCTTCAGGTGCTCGGTGGCCAGGCGGCGTGCGGCCTGTTCGGCTTGGGCGTACCCGAGGTTGGTCAGGCCGGTGCAGGTGCGCGGGCCCCCGACGAGGCCGTCGGCGTTGCACTGGGCTTGGCCGTGCCGGACGAAGACGAGTTCGGTGGTGATCATGAGGCTCCTCGGTGCGTGAAGCGGAGGGGCAGGCTGTAGTGGTAGCCGTTGCGGCCGACGTACGGTGCGGTGAGCACGGCGTGCAGGCCCAGGAAGCTGTCGAGCTGGCCCCGGTCCGTCGTGCCCAGCCGGGCGTCGTAGCGTCGGGCTGCCGCGTTGTACGCGAGCAGGGCGGTGGTGACGGCTTGGTCCGTGAGCGGCCCGTAGGTCAGGTGGAGCGTCGCGACGAGCTTGGCGAGGTCGTAGCCCAGCGGGGCGAGGGACAGGTCGTCGGTGTCGACGGCGACGATGTCTTGCGCGGTGATGATGAAGTTCCGCGGGTTGCTGTCCTTGTAGAAGGCGCAAAGTCCCTCGGCGGTCGCTTCCAGCAGGCCGAGCATCGCGTGCAACGCCGTCTTGTTCGGCAGGTAGCCCTGCTCGTGGCGTCGCCGCAGAGCGATCCTCCGGGGCCCGAGGTAGTCGTCGAACTGCGTGCCGTCCTCGAAGTGGTGCGGGGTGTCCAGCGACACGGAGTGCAGGTCGCTGGCCCAGGCGGCACCGTGGGCGTGGCCGAGCAGTTCCGCCACGCGCGGGAGGTCCTCGGGACGTACGGGGCGGCCCTCGATCCGTTCGAACGTCAGGGACTGTGGCCCGGCAGTGTGGAGAGCCGGCTGCCTCAGCGGCTTGGCGTGCGCGGTGAGCCACCGGTAGTGGCGCACCGCCCCCGCCGCGCGCTCGGGTTCCGCGTAGTGCTTGGTGAACGGGGCGGGGCTCATGCCGGCTCTCCTTCTTCCTTCGGCTGTGCGACGACGAAGGTGATCAGGGACCGGGTGGTCAGCGGCCGGTCGGGAAGGAACTCATGCAGGGTCGCCGCCAGGGCACCGGGGTTGCCGTACAGGCCGGGCGCCAAGTCGTACTTGGGGTTGGTGGCCAGGTACTGCGCCGTGTGGTCGTGGCCGTCGAAGGTGAAGACGTGTTCCTCGTCCAGGACGGCGATCACGTCGAGAGAGGAGGCGGCCACGTCGGC
Source organism: Streptomyces sp. NPDC043746 (assembly GCF_056436485.1). Lineage (NCBI taxonomy): Bacteria > Bacillati > Actinomycetota > Actinomycetes > Kitasatosporales > Streptomycetaceae > Streptomyces > Streptomyces sp. NPDC043746. The sequence goes on from NZ_JBWKCM010000012.1 coordinate 39,201, forward strand.
GAGGTTGCCGCTGTGGGCTGCCGTGTAGAGGCTCTCGTGCCGGGCGGCACGAGCATCGAGGCCGGCGGAGGCGACCAGCTGGTCCATCTCTCGGTAGCTGTCGAGGCCCTTGGTGACGAGCACGGCCAGACCTCCGGGCGCGAGGACCCTGGCGATCTGCCCGACGACGTCCTCGGGGTGCGGCGAGTGGTAGAGGCAGAACGCCGCGACGACGATGTCGCTCGACCCGTCGGGCAGGGGGAGGTCGTGGAAGTCGGCTTCGACGAACTCCACCGTGCTGTCGGGCAGGTCCCTGGCGCGCTCGCGGGCCTGGGCGAGCAGGGAGGGGGCGGCGTCAAGGCCTACGACGCGCTTGGCCCGGAGCTGCTCGGCGATGACGAGGCTGCTCGTGCCGCGACCGCAGCCGATGTCGAGCACCACGCCCAGCCGGTCGGGCCGGGCGTGGTGGGTCTGCACCAGGCTGACGATCGTCTCGGGCACCGGGTTTCCGGCAGTCTTGGCACTCATCAGGGCGCTGGTCCGCCCGGCCAGCCGCGAGGCGTGCCCGTACAGCTCCCGCTGCCGGGCCGGGTCCAGGAACGGGTTGGGCTCGTTCATGCCGCACCCCCTGACCGGGGGCGCGGACCGGTCAGGACTGCTCGGCGGCTACCTTCCGCAGCCAGCGGCGCGTCTGACGCCGATTGGCCAGCAGCACCACATCGGCACCGGCGCCGAACTCCTCGATCTTCGCCATCACGCGGGGCCGCATCTTGCGCCGGTACGTGGCGACGTACTTGATCACGCCCCAGTGGATGCGGTTGTGCACCCCGTTGCCCTTGTGCCCGGCCCCGTGCCGGATCTGCCGGGAGAAGATCCCGTACAGCGCCGCCACGGTCGACACGTCCATCAGGACCACCGTGTCGCAGGCTTCGAGCCGTACCTGCAGCGTCGAGTTGTAGTTGCCGTCGATCACCCACCGCGGCTGCGCGACCAGCTCGCGCTGGACGTCGGTGAACTTGTCCATGGGCAACGGGTTCCACTCGCCGTCGTAGAACGCGGCGTCCAGGTGCGTCACCGGGGCATCGAGGATCCTGCCCAGTTCGCGGGCCACGTGGGATTTGCCGCTGCCTCCGCAGCCGACGATGGCGACCTTCTTCATGGTGCTCCAGCGTAGAGAGGTTCGGGTGTCCGGCGGACCCATCCTCCGGGACGCGCCCGGAGGACCCGCGCGCCGTGGTCGATCGAGCGGTCTGCATCAGGCAGCTCCCCGCTCGGTCGCCGTGGTCTGGAGGAGGCCGTGCAGGACGGACTCCAGGGTGTTGACCTGCCTGCACAGGCCGAACAGGCGCAGGCGGTCCACACATGCGGCGATCAGGGCGGCGTGCTGCTCGGTACCGGCGATCTCGCTCAGATAGGAGAGGCGTTTGAGGACGTCGTCGCCGGAGCGCACGACCAGTTCCTTCGGGACGAACCGGTCGGCGAAGCGGATGTCCGCCGGGGCCAGCGGCAGGCAGCCAGCGAGCACGGCCTCGAAGATGCGCTGGGTCATCTGCCCGACGGCGGCGTACCGCTCGGGCAGCATGAGCACCGTGGCCAGGGACCGGCCGTAGACGCCGGCGGCGTCCTCGAACGGGATCCGGCCCGCGAAGCGGACGTGCGGCCAGCGGCCGGTCTTCGCCCACTTCCCGGCGACCAGGTGCTCGACGCGGGCGGCTGCCGGGGCGAAGAAGCGGTCGAAGGGCTCGTCGCGGTCGTACTGGTTGCCCACGTAGCCGAGCGCGAGATCCCGGGGCCGCGCCGCCAGGGTGAGGGGATCAGCCTGGGCGAGGAGGTCCTCGGCGACGGGGAAGAGCAGCGAGTGCGCGCCGAGCGTCGGGGCGAGCGCGGCCTCGCAGACGCGGGTGTGGGCCGTACGGCGCCACACGCTCTCGGCGCGCAGGGTGCGGTCCTTGTCCCAGATGACGGTGGGCGTCTGGGACCGGACCGTGTAGTGGTCGATGAGCTGTGCCTGCCGGTGGAGGTCGCAGGTGTGCCCCTCGCTGCCGCACACGGTGGTGTTGCGGCCGGGGATGGCCCAGCGCCACTCCAGGAACAGGGCGTCGATGCCGGGCAAGCCGTCGTCGAAGGTGTACGGGCCGCCGAGGTCGTCACCGGCTTCGAGGCGGTCGCGGTCGGGCTGGAGGAAGACGATCTCGTGACCGCGGGCAAGGAGGGCGTCGATGAAGGGGCGGCGGTGGCTGCGGCCTCCGTCGGGGGTGTCGGTGACGCCGTTGCCGAGGAAGCCCCAGAAGCTGTACCCGATCTTCATTTCGTGATCCACCGCCCTTCGAGGAGCAGGGCGTCGAGGCCGGAGTTGGCCAGGCAGTCCAGGGCCATCTCGGGTGTCCCGCAGATCGGCTTGCCCTTGACGTTGAGGGAGGTGTTGATCAGCACGGGGATGCCGGTTCGGCGGCCGAAGGCGGTCAGCACCGCGTGTATGAACGGGTTCTGCGACCGGGTGACGGTCTGCAGGCGGGAGGTGCCGTTGGCGTGCACGATCGCCGGCACCCGCTCGTGCGTCAGGTCCGTCACCCCGGAGGCCATGGACATGTACGGGGCCGGCTGGCCGAGAGCGAAGAACTCGGCGGCGCGCTCGGCCGGGACCATGGGGGCGAAGGGCCGGAACGGCTCGCGGAACTTCACGGTGGCGTTGAGCCGCTCGACGACGCCGGGCTCCAGCGGGGAGGCGAGGATCGAGCGGTTGCCCAGGGCACGCGGCCCGGCCTCAACGCCTCCCTGGAACAGTCCGGCGATCATGCCGTGGGCGAGCTGGTCGGCGAGGAACTCGGCGGTCTCGATGCCGAGGGTCTTCTGGCGCAGGCCGGGCCAAGGGGTCAGGTCGAGGGGCTGGTCCTCGTAGGAGGGGCCGAGGTAACAGCGGCGGGCGATGCCGGCGACCGGGCGAGGGCTGCGCCCATCGACATGCACGGCGAGGGCGGCCCCGATGGCGGTTCCGGCGTCTCCGGGCGCCGGCGGGACGAACACCTCGTCGAAGATGTCAGCCTCGATGATCTTCCCGATGCTGACGCAGTTCGTGGCGACGCCGCCGCCCACGCACAGGCGCCGGGAGCCGGTGAGCACACGGGCGCGGCGGGCAAGGTGAACCATCACCTGCTCGGTCCGTTCCTGGAGGGCAGCCGCCAGGTCTCGGTGGACGTCGGTGAGCGGCTCGCTCGGGTGCCGCTCGGGGCAGGTCTCGGCGACGAATCGCCGGGATGTCCTCGGGTATCCCGAGGTGAGGGTGCGCGTCGGGAAGTAGCCGGGGTGGATGCGAAAGCCCGTGGCCGTCGTGCGGACGGCCGTGGTGAACAGGTGCCGGAAGCGGGCTGGGTCGCCGAGGGCGGCCAGCGCCATGACGGTGCCTTCCTCGTCGCCCCGCCGCCAGCCCAGGTGCTCGGTGACGGCGCCGTACACGTAGCCGAGGGAGGCCGGGTCGTTGATCGCTTCCAGGGTGTGGACGCGGGGGTGCTGAACGCCGTGGCCGTGGGCGATCGTGGTGGTCTGCCGCTCGCCGAGGCTGTCGACGACGAGTACGGCCGCTTCGTCCCAGCCGGAGGCGGCGTAGGCCGTGAGCTGGTGGGCTCGGTGGTGCAGGACCGATGTGACGCGGGCCGAGGGGAACTGGCTGCCGAGGACGCGCAGCCGCCGCCGGGTGCGCAGGGCGACCTTGGCGAACCCGTGGGCGCGAGCCAGGCTGCGGTCGCGTGTGGCCGACGAGAGCGCCATGCGCAGGGCGACGGGCGACTCGGCGAGGTAGCGGGCGGGCTGGAAGTTGTAAGCGACGGCGTCCACGTCGCTGGCGCTCAGCTTGGCCTGGTCGAGGAGCCAGCCCACGGCGCGAGCCGGGTAGAGCTTGGTGTGCTTCTGCTCGGAGAGGCGTTCCTCCTCGACGAAGCCGACGAGTTCACCGTCGACGAGAAGGGCGGCCGAGGAGTCGTGGGTGTACGAGCACAGGCCGAGGACGACGGAGGGGGTGCGCTTCATGGCGGCGGTCACCTTGCCCCTGCCGTCGCGGCGCGATTGGTCGAGCGCCGCTCCAGCTCTCCGTACCAGGCGGTGAGGGCTTGGCCGAGGGGCCCGTCGATCGTGTCGGCCGCCCGCCACGCCTGCTCGCGCTTGCCGTCCTTCCACAACCGGTAGCTGCGCAGCGTCTCGGCCATCGCGTCCCAGCCGGGGTGGCCGGTCACGTCACGGGCCTCGACCTGGTCGAGCAGGCCGTCGAAGCCGTTCCAGGGTGTTCGCAGGTCGGGCATGATCCCGCTTGCCGGGAGCGAGGTGAGCGTGTCGGCCTGTTCGATGTGCTCGTCGTAGATGTGCAGCGAGCCGATGTGTAGGTGAAACTCGCCGAGTTCGGCGTCGAGCCATCCGGCGACCAGCTCGTGCAGCACGGTGTAGAAGAACACGTCGTACGGCATGCCGATCCATACGTCCTGGCCGCGCATCATGGTCGCCATGTGCAGGCGGCCGGCGCGCAGGTGGAACCGGAACCCGAGGGTGCACGGCACGTCCTTGTGCCCTGCGGCGTCCTGGGCCGGGTCGTAGAGCTGGATCAGGGCTCGCCGGGAGTCGGGGTCGGCTTGGAGGATCTCGACGACGCGGGCGAGCTGGTCGACCTTGCCACCCCAGTTCCGCATCCTGGGGCCGTACGCCCCCAGGAGGACGCCTTCGTCGGCGAACTGCCGCAGCCGGTTGTTGTAGTCGAAGATCCACGGGGCGTCGGAGCCAGACAGGTGCCAGACCGTCTCGGCCACGGCGAAGGCCGGATTCACGATGCGGGCGGGCGGGGCGTAGAGCAGGCGAGCACGCGGCTGGGTGAGCAGCAGGTGCACATCGCGGACTTCGTGGGTGGCCATGCCCCGGGGGCTGATCTTCTCGCCGGACTTGGCCAGCGTGACGGCGCCGGAGAACAGCTCGGCGATGCTGTCGGCCGTGAGGGATGTCATCGGGCGGATGCTCCTTCGTCCCTGGGCGACGCAGCGGCGCCCGGGTGGTGGTGGGTGGAGTCGTCGGCCCTCGGGCCGGAGGTGGCGCGGTCGGTGATGAGCCGGGCGATCCGAGTGGCGCTGTCGCCGCGCCACCGGCAGACCGCGTCCAGGGCCGCCCGCGGGATCGGCGCAGGGCCCGCGCGCAAGCCGGAAAGTGCTTCGGCGACCTCATCGGCGGCCTCGCACCGGGTCGCCAGTCCGTGACTGGTCAGGCCCAGGGTGCGTTCGCCCGGCGGGCCGATTTCGAGGACCGGGATGCCGAGCAGCGCGGCTTCGATCCCGCACGTCGAGTACGCGCTCACCAGGACGTCCGCGCCGGCGAGGCAGCCTCGGGCTCCGACTCGGGGATCGACCACCGCGATGGGCGGCCCGGCGTCCCGCTTCACCAGAGCGGTGAAGGCGTCGGCTCCCTGCGCCGGGTGTGGAGCGATGACGAGCCCCCAGTCGCCGTCCGCCTCGGCAAGCCCGTCCAGGAGGAGGTCCACGTGGGACTTGAGGTGATCGGGGTTGAAGGGCTGGCAGGCCCACACCGCGATCCGGGTCGGCGCGCGTCGGCCCCCCGAAGCGAGCAGGTTCTCCAGGTACCGCCGCTGTGTCTGGCGGCTCAGGCTGGTGAGGACGTCGAAGCGGGGCTGCCCGAGGACGTGCACCTCGGCCTCGGGGTGGCGCGCCCACCCTCGGCCCAGGGCAAGGTCCCGCTCGCCCATGACGATGATGTCGCGGCTGTGCAGGGCCGGCCAGGCGACCGATTCCGGCGTCCACGCCCCGTGCTGGACGTGCACCGAGTTCGCTCCGTGCCGCTCGGCGGCGTGCGCGGCCAGCACGCCCAGCGGGCTGGTGTCGTTGCTCAGCAGGACGGTGTGCGGCCGGGTGGTCGACAGGATGTCGTCGAGCCAGCTCTCCGCCCGCACCACCGTCCGCCACGACGGTTGGGTGCAGCCCCCGATGGTCTCCAAGAGAACGGACAAGAGCCGTACGAGCCGGGCAAGTTGGATTCCGTGGCCTTCCACTTGGACGACGTGCTCGTCGTCGGGGCGGTGGAGGCCCTCGGCGGTGCCCGAGACGGTGAAGAGGTCGCTCGGAGCCGCTCGCAGCTCGAAACCCGTTGCCGGTCCCGCGCTGCATCGCTCGGCGGCATCAGTGGCGAGATCGAGCAGGAGGCTCCTCTGCCCGCCTCGCGCCAGCTCGGCGAGAACGGGGGTCAGCGTGGCGGCATGGCGGGAGGTCCACGACAGCGCCAGAACGTCCTGCCGTCCGAGATCCGAGGGGAGCGGCCTCGGCTCCGCGTTCGCCGTACTCGTCCGGGCGCGGTTCCGGAGCTGGGCGGAGCGGGTCGGGTTGTGCGGTGCCGCAGCACCGAGCACGTACGCGACGCCGGACCATGTCACGGTGTAGGCCAGGTACTCCCGCGAGCTGCTCGAACGCAGTCCCACGAGACCTTCGTAGGGGGCCAGGATCAGGGGCCCTGGGGCGGAGGCGAACGGTGCCCAGGAGTTCAGGGCCAGGAGCTTGCGCACGATCTCGGCGACGAAGCGTCGCACGGGGACGTGCTGAACGTGGAGCCAGTCGGCTCCGCCCGGGGTGGCGGCCCACTTGGCGCTGTAGCGGTCGACGGCCTCCATGACGTCTTCGACGTCGGAGCGCAGTAACTGCTTGTCGACGGCCGTCGCATCAAGCTCCGCCGTGTGGATGTGGTCGGTTCGCGCGTGCGCCAGGGCGCCGGTTCCGACGAGAGTCCACGTCGGCTTCCCGACGTTGGAGGAGCGGACCAGGCCGAGGCCACCACTGGTGCGGGGGCTCACACCGTGCTCCCCTCGACGAGCTGCTTGGCGGGGAGGAGGCTCAGCAGTTCCCTGGGGGACCAGACCGTCTCCGGGGCGGGAGCCGTCGGCTGCCCGTAGCCCCACCCAGCGTGCACATAAGGGACGCCGGCGCGTGCGGCCGACTCCTGGTCGACCGCCATGTCACCCACGTAGACGGCGGAGGCGGGGTCGACTCCCAGGTCGACCAGTGCCAGGAGGAGCGGGTCCGGGGCCGGTTTCGTTCGGCCCGCGCCGGCGGGCGTGCGGATGGTCGCGAAGGGACACCCGAGGCGCGCGAGGAGCGGGGCCGCCCGGTCGACGTGCTTGGACGTCACGACGCCCAGCCGCCAGTCGGCGGCCACGAAGGCGTGGAGCGTCTCGACGATGCCGGCGAACTCCTCCGCGAGGTGCGCGGTGGCCACGGACTCCGCCTCGTACGTCCTACGGACCGCCTCGGCATCGGTCACGCCCAGGCGCTCCATGATGTCCCCGAACTCGCGACCCAGGTGGCGCTCGTAGTCACGGAACGGGAGCGCGACGCCATGGACCTCCTGGACCCTCTGCCACGCCCTCCGCATCACGGGACGCGTGTCGAGGAGGACCCCGTCGAGGTCGAGGAGAAGAGCGCGCGACCCGTGGTCGCTCGGCGCGGCCGGGGCGGGTGGCGATCCGCAAGCGGGAACGGTCATGATCATCCTCTCGTCAGGGTGTCGTCGTGCCTCAGAGGGCCGAAGCCGGGGCAAGTTCCAACTCGGGGTACTGGGCAGGACCGCCGGCCTCCTCGAACGCCGCGTCGAGCAGCGCCACGTGCAAGCGGTCCCATCGCCCTCGGGACTGCAGAGCACGCCCGTGGCGGGTCAAAGCCCACGCCTTGAGGGCCGTCGGGTCCTGCATGAAGTTCCGCGCGTTCTGCCGCAGGATGGCGGGGGTGAACACCCTGAGATTGAGGCCGGTGCGCCAGAACTCAGGCCACCACTGGCACATCAGGAGCGGACCCGATTCGTCGTCCTTGACATGGTCGGGGTGGTTGCGCACCCAGATCGGGTCCAAGTCCGGGTGGGTGGTGGCGACTTCGAGCATGCGGCCGTGAGCCTGGTGCACTGCCAACTCCAGGGACTGGCGGTGCTGCTGGCGACGCTGGGCGATGTGCACCGCGGACGCGAGGGCGATGGTGGTGGCCAGAGCGAGAACGGGACGGTTCATCTGCGACCTTTACTCGGGGATGGATGGGGCGGTGCGGCAACCGGCGGCGGCATCCGGGGCAGTGGTGGTCGCCGTCGTGTTCGCTTGAGGAGAGTCAGGCCGCGTCCGGCGGGCCCTCAGCCGACGCCGAGGTCAATCCGTCCGGCACGGCCGGCAGGCGTGCGAGCCGGTGAAAGCGCGAGAGGTCGAAGCCACGCCCCTGAACCTCACCAGCGGGCACGGCGAAGAGGTCGATCCCCACTTCGCTGGGTGCCGAAGGAGCGGCCTCCCTGATGGCGAGGAGCGCTTCGCCCTGCTCGCGGTGCGGCAGGAGGCGCGGCGCACGATCGATGTGTCCCTCGAAAGTCATGGTCAGCCCTCGGTCAGGTGTATTTGAAGGTGAAGACGAGCACGACGCTCACGGCGACGATCAGGGCGATCTGGGCGCTGATCTGCCGCCAGCCCCAGCCCTTCCTGTCCATCCAGCGCAGCGGACGCCTTCAAGTCGGCGCGACGGGCTCCTCGGAGATCACGAGGTGGAGAAACGCCCGGCAGTGCTCGCCCAGGTGTTTGATCACGGCGTGGTACTCGTCGTCATCGGAGCTGATGTTGTGCCGGTCGAGGACGAGCACGCCGTCGGCCAAGCCCTCTCGGAGCTGTCGCTCGGCTTCCCGCCAACCAGGTCGATCCCAAGGCGGCGTGTAGACGCCCTGGCTCGCACTGGATGCCGGGAGGTACGTCGTGGTCACCGGGACCGCCACATCGTGGAGCCGGGCGGTGATCGCGTAACCGAGCTGGTCGGCCTCAGCCTGTAGCGTCCCCCAGTCCTCGTCAGGTCGGGCCCTCGGACTCGGTACCAGGCTGTACGCCAGCACGCGCAGCGGCTGATCGGCCTGCGCGCCGACGGTCTGGCGGTAGAAGTGCTGGCGCAAGCCTCGGAGTTGGCCAGCTCGGGACCGGCGCTTCACCTGGGCAGAGGTGCGAGGCCAGCTCGGGTAGTCACGGCCAGCGGTCGGCGCCCCACCGCCCGTGTGCTTCTCTCGCCCCCGATCAAAGGCGACGAGGCTCAACACGTCGGCTCCGTGCTTGACTGCGTTGTGCGGCGACATGGGGGTGCCTCCGTGAGAGTGGGGATGACCGCGTACGTCGTCCGGCCGCCGTCCGCGACGCCCCACCGAAGCGACAAGCAGGCGACGAGGTGCAGCCCTCGACCGCCGAGGCCGGCGGCACTCGCACGTCGCCGCCTCGCCGGTGCCGTGCTGTCGTCGGTGACTCGGATTCGAAGCTCGTGCTCGTCGTGTCGCAGTCGCAGTCGGACGTCCCCGGAACCGTGAATGATCGCGTTGGACACCAACTCCGAGACGACGAGCCGAGCGTCCTCTGCCGGCGTCTCCGGCAACGACCAGTGCTTCAACACGGTGGCCGTCGTTCGTCGCGCTTGAGCGACGTGCACATCTACCGGCTCCATGGCCATCTCGAAGACGTGAGAGGCCAGCGGACACCGAGCGGTTGAGGCGCCGACGGCGTGGGCGCCACCGTCGTCGCCCCGAGGTCGGGGCGGCGTTGCTGTCCGGTGCGTGGTCATGAGCACATCGCACCGTGGCTGCGCGATCCGGGACAGGGGAAACCGGAGGGGGGAAATCTTTGTCAAGGGGGGGAAACCAGGGGGGAGTTGAGGGGAGTATTGGCTTTCTCCCACGGATAGGGGTCAGACTCATGGCGGTGGATCCATTTGCCGAGTTGCTCCGTCACCTGCGGCGTAACGCGAATCGGACGCAGGACGAGCAGGCCGGTGCGATCAACGCCGCCTCCGGCCGGGCAACGGTGACCCGCCGGGAGGTGAACCGGTACGAGAACGGTGCGAACGTTCCGACGGACCACACCCTGGGGAACATCGCTTTGGCCTATGGCGTCCCGCTGGAGCCACTACTGCGCGAGGCGAAAGCCGCCCGCGCCAGGCGGCGAGAGAAGAACAAGGCCGAGGCGGAGGACCTGGACGACGTGAAACGCCGAACGCTGCTGGGAGGCGCAGTCGTCGGTGCGGCTGCGGCTGCCGAGCCCTGGGGCCGACTGGCCTACGCACTCAGCAAGGGTTCCAAGATCGACCCTGAGTCCGCGGCGGTGCTTATTGATCATGCCGCCACGTTGCACGTGGACGAGCTGAACGAGAGTGCGCTCAGCCTGCAGTCCCGCGTCGAGGCGCACTTGGACGCGATCACCGCAGCCCTTCCCCGCGCCGGAGCCCACGAGCGAGCCCTGACCATCGCGGCCGGGGAGACTGCCGCTCTTGCTGGGTGGGTCGCCTGGGACCTCGGCCAGCAGGACAAGGCCACTTCCTATTACGGAGTGACCTCGGAGTGCGCAAAAAGGGCCGGACACCCTCCGCTGCGCGCTCTCGCTCTGGGCTACGCGAGCTACGGTGCCGCCAGCCCGGCGAAGGCGCTGGAGATGCTTTCGCAGGCAGCTCAGGACGTACGCGGACGTGGCAACGCAACCGCCGCAGCGTGGGCGCTGGGCCGGTACGCGGAGGAAGCCGCCCAGTCAGGCGATGACGCTGGCGCCCTTCGTGCTCTCGATCAGGCCAAGTTCGCTTATGACTTCGCCGACCATACGAGCGAGCAGGCGTGGGTCCGCTTCGTGACGCCATACCGCATGGACTCGTTAACCCTCTCGGTCTATGGCGAACTCGCGCGTCAGGAGCTGACCGCCACGGCCGACTCCGCAGTCGAGCGCCTCGGCGGCGAACTACCCGAGTCCGGCGTGGTCGTCCTGGGTGACCTGGCGTCCGCCCTTCTGCGCGGCGGCGACATAGATCGCGGAGCCTACGTAGCGCACCAGTTCGCCGCAGCAGCGGAGTCGAAGCCCAACACCATGGGCCGGCAGCGGGCTCAGGCCATCGCTGCCGGGCTCCCCGACACTGAGCATGACCTGGCCAGCCACCTGCTGACGTTCGCGACGCTGTGAAGCGTCGAAGCGCACAGGCTCAGCGAGAGCAAGGCGCTGTAGTGGAGACCTCTACCCCGGGCGCGTCTCGTCGACGACCCAGGACAGGTACGCCTCCGACCCTCCGGTCACAGGCAGCGTGACCCACTGGGGGACGTCGTACGGGTGCCTCTCGTGCAGCCATGCCTCTAGCGCGGGGAGGCGATCCGACGACGTCATGTAGGAGATCCGCCACTCCTGAGCCGCCTCGACCTTCCCCTGCCACCAGTAGAAGGCGGTGATGGGCGCATCGATGTGGACGCCCGCCGCCAGTTTGCTCTCAACAGCGCCTCTGGCGAGGGCCTTCGCCTGCTCCTCGTCGTCACTCGTCGTCTGCGCGATCACGATCTCGGGGTCCATGCGGCTACCTCTCCAGCTCGGGTACCGCGACCCTACCCAGAGGGCTGACGCAGTCGACAAGCGCTGGTCGCCCGTATCCGGGCCGAACGTACCCGTCGGCCTTCGGCCCACTGGACCGCGCAGCTCGCCTCCGAGGGGTGCGCGGAACTCCCCTACGCGGCGAGGTCGTGCCGCTCGCTGCCCTCGGGCTCTCGACTGCCGCCGGGCTGCTGGCGCTCAAGGCCCAGCAACTTCAGCAGGTCGGCCGTGACCACTCGGTAGGCGTTGCCGAGGCGCAGCACCTTGACCGGGTACTCACCCTGCTTGGCGAGCCCATACCCGGTGGACCGTCCGATCATCAGCGCCTTGTTCGAGGTGTCGAGATCGATCACCGCCGGAAGAGCGAGCAGCTCGTCGCTCGTCAGTCCCCGCCCCGCTCCTGCCATCTTAGGTGCTGCCATGACGCTCTCCTGACGTTTACGCGTGCCGTAGTGACGCGCAAGATGTATCACGGAGTTGCGGCAGCGCCTTTTCGCTTCTTAGGGTGTCATCATGACACCTTATCAATGGTCGACAGCGTTCACCGGTCGGATCGCTCAGCGCCTACGAGAGTCGCGCCGGGCCGCCGGCCTCACGATGGCCGAGGTCGCGCAGGAGTGCGCGGCCCGCGGCATGCCGGAAATCACCGAGCACTCGATCAAGAACCTGGAGTCCGGACGCAAGACGAGCGTCAGCGTGGCGGACGTCGTCATGCTTGCCGACGTACTGGGCGTCCCGCCGGTCACCCTGCTGTTCCCGCTCGGTTCTTCGGCGGCGGTCGAGGTTCTGCCGGGCCGCGAGCTGTCCACCTGGGACGCGGTCGCGTGGTTCACCGGTGAGACACCTCTGGATGATGCGGCCCCCGAGGGCTCGCCCCGGGACGTGCTCGACAGCTTCCGACACCATGGCGACCTCGTTGCCGCGTCGATGTCCTCGTACGACTTGGCGCAGGAGCGGCGACGAGTAGCCAGCACCACTCTGGACCGCAGTCGCCGAACCACGCTTCTTGAGCGGGCCGAGGGATACGAGGCGCACGCCTTCGAGGACGCCCAAGAGCTGCGCGCGTACCGAGAGCGGATGCGTCAGCGCGGCCTCACTCCTCCGGCCCTTCCTGACCGACTCGCCTTTGTCGACGAGCCCGACATACACCCCGAGGCCGGGGAGCGTGAATGAAGAAGGGCACCATCACGCGGCGGTGCCGGTGCACTGACCCGGAGACCGGCAAGGACCTCGGGGCGGCGTGCCCGAAGCTCCAGTCGCGACGGCACGGGACCTTCGGGGTGTTCCAGGAGCTGGACCCCGCCCAGGACGGCCGACGACGGCGGTTCCGTCGTGGTGGCTTCGAGACCTCCACCAAAGCCCAGGAGGAACTGGGCAAGGTCCGCGCCCTCATGGCGATTCCCGAAGAAGACGACGCGTGGGGCAGGACGCAGATCAGCGACCTGCTGGAGGACTGCGTCAAGGAGAAGACCCCTCTGCCGGACTACGACGAGACCCGTCGCCGGTTCCAGACGGGTCAGTCGCTCAACTCGAAGACCACCGTCGGGGAGTGGCTCGACACCTGGCTGGCCGGGCGGAAACGTCTGCGCCGTGGCGGTGCGTCGCGCTACGAATGCGACATCCGCGTCCACCTCAAGCCGCACCTCGGGCACCTTCGCCTCGACAAGCTCCGAGTCCACCACATCGACAAGATGTTCGACGCCATCAACGAGCGGAACATCGAGATCCAGGAGCAGAACGCCCAGCGACGCGCGGTCGCCGACGAGCTGAAGGCCACCCCGAACAAGGGAGCCGAGAACCGGGCGCGCCGGAAGTGGTTCCGCGCACAGCTCGACGCGATGCCGCCGTTCCGTCGAGTCACCGGGCTGAACACCCAGCCTCACATCCGCGACACGCTCCGGGCCGCGCTCAACGTCGCCATCGCTCAGCAGGTCATGCCCGCCTTCAACCCGGCCGCTCACGTCGAGCTGCTGCCCGGTACCAAGCCGAAGGCCCTCGTCTGGACCGAAGAGCGCATCGCTCGTTGGCAGGAGACCGGTAAGCGGCCGTCGCCGGTCATGGTCTGGACCCCGGAGCAGACCGCCGTCTTCCTCGACTTCGTCGCGGGAGACCGGCTGTACTTGCTCTGGCGACTCATTGCGTTTCGCGGTACTCGGCGAGGAGAGGCGTGCGGTGTCCGCTGGGAGGACTACTCCGCGAAGCACTGCTCGCTGGCCATCGCCACGCAGCTCGTCCAAGACGGCTGGGAGGTCCACGAGGGTGCGCCCAAGACCGACAGCGGCCTCCGACTGATCGCCCTGGACGGCGAGACCAACGAGGGCCTCCTCACGCACAAGGCGCGCCAGCAGACCGAGCGCGAGGCATGGGGTGAGGGCTGGCAGAACACCGGTCGGATCTTCACCCAGGAGGACGGCTCTCTCCTCCACCCGGGCAAGGTCAGCGATCTGTTCGAGCGCCTCGTGGAGGCGGCTGGCCTCCCGCCGATCCGCCTTCATGACCTCCGGCACGTCGCTGCGACGCTGATGCTCGCGGCGGGCGTCGACATCAAGGTCGTCTCGGAGACCCTCGGCCATTCGGACACGCGGATCACTCGGGACATCTACCAGTCGGTCCTCGACGACCTGGCGCGTGACGCCGCCGAGAAGGTCGTGCAGCTCGTCCCTCATGCGCGTAAGGCGCTGGCGGCTGTTCCGGACGTCGTGCCGCAGGTAGACCCCTCGTCTCGCCTGCCGAGGATGGCGCCGCCGCGTAAGGACGACGCGGCACAGCAGAATCGTTCCGCCTGACCTCTAGGAACGCATGGTCGAGGACATCTGCTACCGGCATCGGGGCCCGTGAGCCCCGATGCCGGCGTCTATCCCCCGGCCGAAGGCTGTCTGGCCTCAGACGGAGCTGCACCGAGGTGCAGATCCGGGCGAGGATCTTGTGCGAGCAGTTTGAGTACCAGGTCTGCAGGCCAGCGCAGCTCATCAGCGAGCCGCTGGACAGTGATGCCCTTGCGTTCAGCCATCTCGAAGGCTCGCTGCAAGAGAACGGGAACCTCTCCCGGAAAGCCCTGCACCGGCGTATGCGGCAACAGCCCCTGCCCCCGCAGGGTTCTGAGGCGCTTCCATCCTCGACTGCTTACCGCTTCAGTATGGAGGCCGAGCTCTCGGCAGCGGACCAGGAGAGAATCCAACGACACGCCCCAGGTCTGCTGTAGCCGCCCTAGGACCGTGAAGTCGACCCGCGTCGGAAGCGAACCCGTCAGTCGTGCCGCTGGTGTGAGGAACTCAGCCGCGAAGGCGTCTGCCTGACGTTCGTGCTGGACATCTCCGGGGTGCGCTTCACCGTGCAGCAAAAGGTGACCCAATTCATGCGCACAACTGAACCGATGGCGATACACGTCGTCGCGCTCGTCGTTGAGCACTACGACAGGACGGGTAGGCAACCTAGTCGTGGAGAAGCCATCCAGCTTCCTGCTGTCCGCGTTGGGAAACGGAAGAGCTGTCACGACGATGCCGCGCGATTCGAGCAATCGAACCAGGTGCGAGATCGGGCCATCCCCCAGGCCCCAGCGTGCACGAAGAGCGCGGGCAGCCTGTTGGGGATCGCTGGGTAGGTCAGGGATAGTTTCTCCGCCATCCCAGCCCGGCAGATCAACCGCCGGCAGCCGGATATAACTCTCCAGCTCGTACACCAGCTCCCACAACAGCTCGGTAAAAGACACGCTCCGCTCACGCTCGCGAGCAGGAGCCGAGCGCAGAGAGCGGAAGTGCACGGCTGCCGTATCCAGGCCGGCTCGGGGTCTGCCAGCGGTGAAGAAGGCGCTTGGCATACCGAGAGCTTCTGCCAGTCGGCGGACCTGCTCCGGCCGGGGCCGGATAGCTCCTGCTTCATATTGGCCGACCGCGGCGGGCGTTACGTTGATCTTTGTCGCCAGCTCTTTCTTGGTCCAACCAGCCAGGCGCCTGGCCTGCGTAAGTCGAGCGCCATCGAATGCCGCTGCGACCGACGCAGAGAGGTCGAGTGGCAGAACGGGTGCCACCGAGAGTGAAGATCGCTTAGTGCTCATTGCTTTCGTTCGCGGTGTCGTCCGCGTCTTCCAGGTTGATGGGGGGCTCCGCGCCGGCACCGAATCCGGGAGTAGAGGGGTCGATGGGCGACACGACGGAGATCCCGCCGGTACCGCCTTCAGCGTCTGTGATGGCCAGAGGTTCGAGCCACTCCCAGGACACCGAGCCCGACAAGTCCAGTTTGGCTTCCCCGACGAAGCAGTTGAGCAGGCCACCTTCCCGGTTACTCGCGTAGGCGAGCAACAACATCTTGGGCTGCTCGGGCAGTTCCTCGAGTGTCTCCTCCAGGTCTTCGAAGGCCCACTCCTGACCGTCGATACCGTCGCTGATGCGAAGCGCGGTCTGCACCTGCGGTGCGAGCTGACCGTAGGCGGCGAACATCTCGCTGCGGATCTGCGAGGTCCGGATCTTCATCCCCCGCACATCCGTCGTCGAGTCACTGGCGTAGCAAACGGGGTAGAGGATGGCGTTTCCGACGCCGAGCATGAAGGTGCTTCGCACCCGCAGCGGCTTGGCCTCGGGAAGGGCCTCTAGCTGGTCTTGGTCCTTGAGCGCACCAACGGTGAACCGCCAACGATTCGTCCCGAAGGTGTGGCCGTCGCTGTACTTGCTGAACTCGTAGGCGTCGACCGCTTCTTGCGTCCCTGTCTTCAAGGACCAGATCACGTGCTTGCGAACTCGTGGGGCCGAGACCCCGACCAACTGATCAAACCGAGAGCCGTGCAACGTCAAGGAACCCACCCCTAGTAGGACAGTTCAACGCCCCAGCGGACTTTACCGCTCGACGGGATCATGCTGCATCACTTTAGTTTCTGCGTCAATCTCGACGCGCTCGGGATCCACGCCACAGCTGAGACCGACAGCTCGGGTTGAGGTGACGGTCCCCCCACGCACCGGGGCGCTGCGCCGGGAACTGTGGGAATCGGCCAACTTCCTCCACATCGATCGCGACCTCTAGAACTGCGGTTTCACCCCTCAGTGCCTACTCCTCGGAGAGGCCACCGACTCGCCCCCCGTCCACCGCTTTGCACGCCCGCTGCACGCCTGTCCACCGGTTGTCCACCGGGGGCAATCATGAGGCCCCGGGAGGGCAGCAGTACCCACAGAAATGGATCACGGAAAGAACAAAGGCCCAGGTCAGAGGCTATCTGTCCTGGGCCTTTACTGAGCCGCCTTCGGGATTCGAACCCGAGACCTACGCATTACGAGTGCGTTGCTCTGGCCAACTGAGCTAAGGCGGCACGCCCTGTCGCACTATGGTGCGATCAGCAGCGGGGCCAAGTCTACACAGTTTCCGGGGGTGCTCCGCACACCGCGCCCCCGGAGGCGTCTGTGCTGGTCAGGGCCGGTGTGGGGAGGTCAGGTGCACTTCTTGCCGTCGGTGGGCGGGGTGCCCTCCAGGAGGTAGGTGTTGATCGCCGTGTCGATGCAGTCGCTGCCCCGGCCGTACGCGGTGTGGCCGTCGCCGTCGTAGGTGAGCAGGGTGCCGGAGTCGAGCTGGGCGGCGAGGGCCTGGGACCACTTGTAGGGGGTGGCCGGGTCGCGGGTGGTGCCGACCACGACGATCGGGGCGGCGCCCTTCGCCTCGGTGCGGCGGGGGGTGCCGGTGGGCTTGGTGGGCCAGTACGCGCAGTTCAGGGAGGCCCAGGCGAAGCCCCGGCCGAAGACCGGGGAGGCCTTCTCGAAGTCCGGGACCGCCTTCTCCACCGCGTCGGGGCCGTCGAAGGCGGGCGGGAGGTCGAGGCAGTTCACGGCGGCGTTGGCGAACATCAGGTTCGCGTACTCTCCGTCCGGGCCGCGCTCGTAGTAGCTGTCGGCCAGCGAGAGGAGTCCGGAGCCGTCGCTTCGCTGGGCGCCCTCCAGCGCCTCGCGGAGCTGGGGCCAGGCCGCCTCGTCGTACATCGCCGCGATCACTCCGGTGGTGGCCAGGGACTCGCCGAGCTTGCGGTCCTCGTCGCCCGTCGGGATCGGCTCGGCGTCCAGGTCCTTGAAGAGCTGCTTCAGCGCCGTCGCCGCGTCCGCCGTGGACGTCGTGCCCAGAGGGCAGTCCGGCTGCTTGACGCAGTCGGCGGCGAAGGACTGGAACGCCCCCTCGAACCCCGCCGTCTGGTCGCGGTTCAGATCGACCGCCGGGAGGGACGGGTCCATCGCGCCGTCCAGGACCAGGCGGCCGGCCCGGTCCGGGAAGAGGTCCGCGTACGTGGCGCCCAGGAACGTGCCGTACGAGGCGCCGACGTAGTTCAGCTTCCCGTCGCCCAGCAGGGAGCGCAGCACGTCCATGTCGCGGGCCGTGTCGACGGTGGAGACGTACGGGAGGATCTCGCCGGTCCGCTTCTCGCAGCCCTGCGCGAACTTCTCGAAGGCGTCGGTGAGCTTCCGGACCTCCGCCTCGTCGTCCGGGGTCTGGTCGACCTGGGTGTAGGCGTCCATCTCCTTGCCCGTCAGGCACTCGACGGGCTCGCTGCGGGCCACGCCGCGCGGGTCGATGGCCACCATGTCGTAGCGGGCGCGCACCGGGGCCGGGTAGCCGAGCGCCGCGTACCCCTGGAGATAGCCGATCGCGGAGCCGCCGGGGCCGCCCGGGTTCACCAGGAGCGAGCCGATCCGCTTGCCGGGGCCGGTGGCCTTCTTGCGGGAGACGGCGAGGTCGATGTCGCCGTCGGACGGCTTGTCGTAGTCCTTCGGCGCCTTCATCGTCGCGCACTCGAACCCCTCCACCCCGCAGTCGCGCCAGCTGAGCCGCTGCGCGTAGTACGAGTCCAGCCCGGCGGGGGCGGCCGTGCCGGTGGCGGAGGCGCTCGGCGACGAGCCTCCGCCGCTGCAGCCGGAGGCGAGCAGACCGGCCGTGCCGATCCCGATGGCGAAGGTGCGGAGCAGGCGCCTGGTGTTCATTCTGGGAGCGTATCCGGCAGGTGACGAGTCGTCCGATTCCCTGCTCATTCGGGTGAACCGGAGCCGGGCCCCCCAGGTCCGTCAGCCCGCTCTCAGCGACATCGTCATCGCCTCCACCGCCAGCAGCGGCGCCACATTGCGGTCCATCGCCCGGCGGCACGCGATCACCGCCTCGATCCTGCGCAGCGTCTGCGCGGGCGTCGACGACTCCGCGATCCGGTCCAGCGTGTCCTGCACGTCCGCATTGGCGATGGCGATCCGCGAACCGAGCTGGAGCGCCAGCACATCCCGGTAGAACCCGGTCAGCTCGGTCAGCGCCAGGTCCAGGCTGTCGCGCTGCGTACGCGTCTTGCGGCGCTTCTGCTTGTCCTCCAGCTCCTTCATCGCCCCCGCCGTGCCGCGCGGCATCCGGCCCCCCGCGGCCGCGCCGAGCGCCGCCTTGAGGTCCTCGGTCTCCTTGGCGTCGACCTCCTCCGCCTGCTGCTTGGCGTCCTCGGTGGCCGTGTCGATCAGCTCCTGGGCCGCCTTGAGGCAGCCGCCGACATCGGCGACCCGCAGCGGAACCTTGAGCACCGCCGCCCGGCGTGCCCGCGCCCGCTCGTCCGTGGCCAGCCGGCGCGCCCGGCCGATGTGCCCCTGGGTGGCCCGCGCCGCGGCGTGGGCGCGCTCCGGGTCGACGCCGTCGCGGCGGATCAGGACGTCCGCCACGGCCTCCACCGGCGGGGTGCTCAGGGTGAGGTGGCGGCAGCGGGAACGGATCGTGGGCAGCACGTCCTCCAGCGAGGGCGCGCACAGCAGCCAGACCGTGCGCGGCGCAGGCTCCTCGACCGCCTTCAGCAGCACGTTCCCCGCGCCCTCGGTGAGCCGGTCGGCGTCCTCCATCACGATGACCTGCCACCGGCCGACCGCCGGGGAGAGCTGGGCGCGGCGGACCAGGTCGCGGGTCTCCTTCACGCCGATGGAGAGCAGGTCCGTGCGGATGACCTGGACGTCGGCGTGCGTACCGATCAGGCTCGTGTGGCAGCCGTCGCAGAAGCCGCAGCCCGGCTCCCCGCCCAGCGCCCGGTCCGGGCTGGTGCACTGGAGCGCGGCGGCGAAGGCCCGGGCAGCGGTGGCCCGCCCGGAACCCGGCGGTCCGGTGAACAGCCAGGCGTGGGTCATCTTCGAGCCCTGCGCCCCGGGGTCCTCCGGCCTGCCGTCGGAGACCGCCGTGACCAGCGCGTCGGCGTCCCTGGCGGCGGCGGAGAGCTGCTCCCTCACCCGGTCCTGCCCGACCAGGTCGTCCCATACGGTCATCGGTCACCGCCTTTCGGATTCCATTGTGGGGGACGCCACTGACAGTCCGGCCCGCCCACCCCCTCGGGGCGGACGGGCCGGATGCCGGACGTCGGTGCGCCTGTACGTCAGCCGCGCGGGCGGCGCCCCCGGCCGCCGCCGGTGGGGCCGTCGTCGTCGTGCCCGCCGAGCAGCTCGTCCGCCAGCGTCGGCAGGTCGTCGAGCGGGGTCTCCTCGGCCCAGTCCGGACGGGGGCGCCTGGGGCGGCTGCGGGAACCGCCGTCCGCCGGGGCGGCCGCCTGCGGGTCCTCGATCTGCGGCAGCTCCCGGGTGCGCTCGTTCTCGCTCTCCGCCGGGGAGGGCTCCGGCGCCTCGTCCCGGAAGTAGCCCTTGGGCACCCGGTCGGCGGGACGGGAGGGCTGATCGCCGCGTACGGGCGGCAGCACGGCCGTCTCGTCGGCGTCAGGAGCGGCACCGGCGGCACGCGGGTCCCGTGAACCTCCCGAGTTCCGCGAGTCCCGGGGATCGGTGGAGTCGGAGGCTCCGGCTTCACGTGCGCCCCAGGCGCTGCGGGCACCACCGGCGTCACGGGAGTCCCGCGCAGCACGCGGGTCCCGCGCAGCACGGCCGCCCCCGGCGTCACCGCCCTGGCGCCCCTCCTCCGTGACCCGCGGCAGCATCGCCGTCACGTCGTCGTCCGGGCGGGACGCCCCCGCACCGGACTCCTCCGAACCGGCCCCCTCCGGACGCGACGCCCCCGGACGTGCCGTCGGCACCGGCTGCGTGATCTCGTTCGGGTTCACGATCGGTGTGGGCACCGTGAGCTCGTTCTCCGGAACGGTCGGCCCGTGCCCCTCCGACCGCGAGGACGCCTCGGACCGGGAGTCACGGGAAGCGCGCTCCGCCGCCACCCGAGCCGCCTCCGTACGCGCTGCGGCCTCCGCCTCGGCCCTCCGGCGGGCCTCCTCGGCCCGGACCAGCGCCTCTTCCGCCTTCCGCTGCTTCTCCAGGCGGAGCGCCTCGGCCTCCTTGCGCTGCCGGGCCTCCTCCTCCGCCTGCTTGCGGAGGCGTTCCTGCTCGGCCTCGCGGGCCCGCTCCTCGGCCTCCAGTCGGCGGCGGTCCTCCTCGGCACGGCGGCGGGCCTCCTCGGCGCGCTGCCGGGCCTCCTCCGCCTGGCGCTCGGCCTCGCGCCGGCGCGCCTCCTCCAGCTCGCGCTGCTTGCGCTCCTCCTCCTCGGCGCGCAGCCGGGCGAGCTGCTCCTGGCGCTCCTTCTCCAGGCGCTCCTCCTCGGCCTTGCGGGCGGCCTCCTCCTCCGCCTTGCGCCGCGCTTCCTCCTCGGCCTTGCGCCGGGCCTCCTCGATGGCCTGGATCTCGGCCTCGGAGAGCGGAAGGAGCTGGTCGAGCCGGCGCCGTACGACCGTGGTGATCGCCTCGGGCTCCTGCCCGGCGTCCACCACCAGGTAGCGCGTCGGGTCGGCGGCGGCCAGGGTCAGGAACCCGGACCGTACGCGCTCGTGGAACTCCGCGGGCTCCGACTCCAGCCGGTCCGGCGCCTCCGTGAACCGCTCCCGCGCGGTCTGCGGGTCGACGTCCAGCAGCACCGTCAGATGCGGTACGAGGCCGCTCGTCGCCCACCGGGAGATCCGGGCGATCTCGGTCGGGGCCAGGTCCCGGCCCGCGCCCTGGTAGGCGACGGAGGAGTCGATGTAGCGGTCGGAGATGACGACCGCGCCCCGCTCCAGGGCCGGGCGGACCACGGAGTCGACGTGCTCGGCGCGGTCGGCCGCGTACAGCAGGGCCTCGGCTCGGTTGGAGAGACCGGCGGAGGAGACGTCCAGCAGGATCGACCGCAGCCGCTTGCCGACCGGGGTGGCCCCGGGCTCGCGGGTGACGACGACCTCGTGGCCCTTGGACCGGATCCAGTCGGCGAGCGCCTCGACCTGGGTGGACTTGCCCGCTCCGTCGCCGCCCTCCAGGGCGAGGAAGAAGCCGGTGGCCGCGGGCGCGACGGCCGGGTCGCCGCCGCGCAGCGCCTCGCGCAGGTCGCGGCGGAGCGGTACGCCCGCCCGGTCGTCGGTCTTGGCGACCACGATCGCGGCCAGTGGCAGCAGCAGCGCGCCGACCAGCATCAGGGTGAAGGCCGCGCCGCCGTGGGCGAAGACGAAGTCCCCGGAGGCGGAGGCCAGCCGGTGCTGCCCGATCGCGGCGGCGAGCAGCGGACCCGCGACGGCGCCGAGCGCGACGAGCACGCGGACGACGGCCTGAAGGTGCTCGGTGGACCGGGCCTGCCGGGGCGCCTCGGTCTCCTGGTCGATGATCGCGTGGCCGATGTTGGCGGTGACCCCGGCCGCATAACCGGCCAGCAGCGCGATCGCGATTCCGGTCGCCGTGTCCGGCACCAGGCCGAGCGCGAGGAGCGCGACGCCCGTGGCGGCGGTGGCCAGCGCGAGGAGGCGCCGCCGCGACAGGGTGGGCAGCACCTTCCGCGCCGTACGGATGCCGAGGGCGGTACCGCCGGTCAGCGCGAGGATCAGCAGCGCGTACGTGACGGGCCCGCCGCCCAGGTCGTAGGCGTGCAGGACGGATACGGCGGCGGCCGCGGCGATGGCCCCGGCGACGGCGGCGCAGACGGCGACGGTCAGCAGGAGCGCGCCCGTGCGGCCCTTGTCAGGGCGGCCGTCGTGGGTGGGGCGGCGCAGCCCTTCCAGGGGCGAGCGCGGCCGGGGGGTGGCGGTGTCGGGCAGTTCGAGGAAGTACAGGGTCGAGATGGAGGCCGAGAACAGACCGGCCGCCACATAGGATCCCAGCGCCGCCTGGTGGAAGGAGAACCACTCCAGGCCCGTGCCGAGGAGGTTGCCGATCAGCGTGGCGGCCAGCAGGACCACCGCGGCGGCGGGGACGGCGAGGAAGTTCGTACGGAGCGACAGCCTGCGCAGGGCGTCGAGGTGGTCGGGGAGCGGGCGGACGGCATCGCCTTCGAGCGGCGGGCCCGGCAGCAGCGCCGGGGCGGCGCTCTCCTTGGCCACCGACCACAGGCGCTCGGCGGCACCCGTCACGAAGACGGTGATGAGGATCATCATGAGCGCCTTGTCCGGCATCCAGTCGATCCACAGCGGGGCGATGACCAGGAGGGCCAGCCGCAGCCCGTCCGTCCCGATCATCAGCCATCGCCGGTCCAGTCTCCCGCCGGGCGCGGTGAGTGACGTCAAAGGCCCCAGGAGTACGGCTCCGAAGAGCACGGTGGAAAGGATCCGGGCACCGAACACGGCGGCGACGGCGAAGGCCGCCCCGCGGTATCCGGTCCCGAAGGAGCCCTCCAGGACCGCTGCTTGCAGCGACAACAGCACCAGCACGAGAAGGGCGAGTGCATCGCCGATACCGCCGACGAGCTGGGCGCTCCACAACCGCTTCAGCGGGGGAACACGCAACAGGGCTCGTACGGCGCGCTCGCGTGAGTCTGCGGCAAGTGTGTCGGAGGTGGGGCTCACGACCGTTGGCTGCTCGGCTCGCGTCATCCGCCCAGCCTATCGGCAGCGGCGCGGTGACTGTCGGCCCGTCCGAACATATGGCCACAGATCACTTCCGGCCGACTCGCCCACAGCCTCTTGACGTGACGCTGCCCGGCACCTCTGTAGGAAGGTGCCGGGCAGCGTCACGCGATCGCCGGAGCGGTCAGTCCTCAGCAGGAGCAGCCGCGGAAGCGGTCTTCTTGGCCGTGGCCTTCTTGGCCGTCGTCTTCTTCGCAGCGGTCTTCTTGGCGGCCGTGGCGGTCTTGGTGGCCGTCGTCTTCTTGGCAGCGGTCTTCTTGGCCGTCGCCTTCTTCGCCGGGGCCTTCTTCGCCGTCTTCTTCTTGGCGGGCCCCTTGGCGCGCTTCTCCGCGAGCAGCTCGTAACCGCGCTCCGGCGTGATCTCCTCGACGCTGTCGCCGGTCCGCAGGGTGGCGTTGGTCTCGCCGTCGGTGACGTACGGGCCGAAGCGACCGTCCTTGACCACCACCGGCCGCTCGCTGACCGGGTCGGTGCCCAGCTCCTTGAGCGGCGGCTTGGCCGCGGCCCGGCCGCGCTGCTTGGGCTGGGCGTAGATCGCGAGAGCCTCTTCGAGGGTGATGTCGAAGAGCTGTTCCTCGGAGGTGAGCGACCGGGAGTCGGTGCCCTTCTTGAGATACGGGCCGTAGCGGCCGTTCTGCGCGGTGATCTCCACGCCCTCGGCGTCCTCACCGACGACGCGCGGCAGCGACATCAGCTTGAGGGCGTCTTCCAGGGTGACCGTGTCCAAGGACATGGACTTGAAGAGGGAGGCGGTCCGCGGCTTCACCGCGTTCTTGCCGGTCTTCGGCGTCCCCTCGGGCAGTACCTCGGTGACGTACGGGCCGTAGCGGCCGTCCTTGGCGATGATCTGGTTGCCGCTGACCGGATCCGTACCCAGCTCGAAGTCGCCGCTCGGCTTGGCCAGCAGCTCCTCCGCCAGCTCGACGGTCAGCTCGTCCGGGGCCAGGTCCTCGGGCACGTCGGCGCGCTGGTGGCCCTCGGCGTCCTTCTCACCCCGCTCGATGTACGGGCCGTAGCGGCCGACGCGGAGCTTGATGTCGTTGCCGACGGGGAAGGAGGAGATCTCCCGGGCGTCGATCGCGCCGAGGTCGGTGACCAGCTCCTTCAGGCCGCCGAGGTGGTCGCCGTCGCCGTTGCCCGCGTCGGATGCGGAGCCCGCACCGGCCGGGTCGTCGCCGGAACCGGCCGCTCCGAAGTAGAAGCGCTTCAGCCACGGCACGGACTGGGCCTCGCCCCGCGCGATGCGGTCGAGATCGTCCTCCATGCGGGCGGTGAAGTCGTAGTCGACGAGCCGGCCGAAGTGCTTCTCCAGCAGGTTGACCACGGCGAAGGAGAGGAAGGACGGGACGAGCGCGGTGCCCTTCTTGAAGACGTAACCGCGGTCCAGGATGGTCCCGATGATCGAGGCGTACGTCGACGGGCGGCCGATCTCGCGCTCTTCCAGCTCCTTGACCAGCGAGGCCTCGGTGTAGCGGGCCGGGGGCTTGGTGGCGTGTCCGTCGACCGTGATCTCGTCGGCGGTCAGCGCGTCGCCCTCGGCGACCTGCGGCAGGCGGCGCTCCCGGTCGTCCAGTTCGGCGTTCGGGTCGTCGGCACCCTCGACGTACGCCTTCATGAAGCCGTGGAAGGTGATCGTCTTGCCGGAGGCGGAGAACTCGGCGTCCCTGCCGTCGCTCGCCCGGCCGCCGATCTTGACGGTGACCGAGTTACCGGTGGCGTCCTTCATCTGGGAGGCGACCGTCCGCTTCCAGATCAGCTCGTACAGCCGGAACTGGTCGCCGGTGAGCCCGGCCTCGCCGGGCGTGCGGAAGCGGTCACCGGAGGGGCGGATCGCCTCGTGCGCCTCCTGCGCGTTCTTGACCTTGCCGGCGTACGTACGCGGCTTCTCGGGGAGGTAGTTCGCCCCGTACAACTGGGTGACCTGCGCCCGGGCCGCGGCGACCGCGGTGTCGGAGAGGGTCGTGGAGTCCGTACGCATGTAGGTGATGAAGCCGTTCTCGTACAGCTTCTGCGCCACCTGCATGGTCGCCTTGGCCCCGAAGCCCAGCTTGCGGCTCGCCTCCTGCTGGAGGGTCGTCGTACGGAAGGGGGCATACGGGGAGCGTCGGTACGGCTTCGACTCGACGGACCGGACCGCGAAGGCGGAGTCGGCGAGCGCGGCGGCCAGGGCGCGGGCGTTCGCCTCGTCCAGGTGGAGCGTCTGGGCGGAAGAGGCCTTGAGCTGCCCGTCGGGGCCGAAGTCGCGGCCCTGGGCGATGCGGCGGCCGTCGACCGCACTGAGGCGGGCAGTGAGGGTCGAGGGGTCGGATGCGCCCCCGGCACGGCCGGTGGCGAAGGTGCCGGTCAGGTCCCAGTACTCGGCGGAGCGGAAGGCGATGCGCTCACGCTCCCGCTCGACGACGAGACGGGTGGCCACGGACTGGACGCGGCCCGCCGACAGCTTCGGCATGACCTTCTTCCACAGGACCGGCGAGACCTCGTAGCCGTAGAGGCGGTCGAGGATACGGCGGGTCTCCTGGGCGTCGACCATGCGCTGGTTCAGCTCGCGCGGGTTGGCGACGGCGGCCCGGATCGCGTCCTTGGTGATCTCGTGGAAGACCATCCGGTGGACCGGGACCTTGGGCCGCAGGACTTCCTGGAGGTGCCACGCGATGGCTTCGCCCTCGCGGTCCTCATCGGTGGCGAGGAAGAGTTCGTCGGACTCGGCCAGCAGCTGCTTGAGCTTCCTGACCTGGGCCTTCTTGTCGGCGTTGACGACGTAGATGGGCTGGAAGTCATGCTCGACGTCCACGCCGAGGCGGCGGACCTCGCCGGTGTACTCGTCCGGGACCTCGGCCGCGCCGTTCGGGAGGTCGCGGATGTGCCCGACGCTCGCCTCGACAACGTATCCGGGGCCGAGATAGCCCTTGATCGTCTTCGCCTTGGCAGGCGACTCGACGATGACGAGTCGGCGGCCGCCCTGTGCGGTCTCGCTGGTCGGGGACAACTTCGCTCTTCTCTCCGGTCGACACTCGATGGGCATCCGGGCAGCGCCGAAGCGCTTCCGCGGTGCTGTCGCTGCGGAGTGTGACGGTACAACCCGCCCCCGTGTCAAACGGCAAAAGCCCGCAACGGCCACTCGAACGGTAACCCGACTTCCGCCATTCCTGCCGCCCGGACCGTCGGGTCCGCGCCGCGCGAAGCCCCGGCCTACGGATATCCGCAAGGGGTGGAAGCGCCCGCGGAGCAGCCCTTGGACCGGGGCGCGCCCCCGGCCGGGGGCGGGGTCAGACGAGCGTGAAGCACCAGACGCCGAGGGCGAGGAAAAGTACGCCGAAGAGGGTCGTCAGTGCGGTGGAGGCGACGGGGCTCACACCGTGCAGCACCGGCGCACGGTGCAGGGCGCGCGCCCCGGTCCAGACGAGGAGGGCGGCACCGAACAGTGCGAAGGCCGTGCCCGCGAAGACTGCTGCGACACTCTCCATGACGTACCTCTCGACCTTCCGGACCCCTCGTACCACCCGAGCCCGCCGTGCTGCTCGACCATGAGGGAGACTGCCACCCCGGAGCGTCGCCGACACGAACCCCGGGTGAACAGCACACTCCCACCGGGAGTATCTGAGCCGTCACATGCCGTCAGTCCGCTCCGGGTGGGACCGGGCGCCTCGGCGCGCGCCGGTGTCAACCCGCGCCCGGTAGCGCTGTACACCGGCGTTTGCACGCGCCGGGCTCTCCCGCACCGGTGCCGGAAGCCCCGGTGCGGGCATGCGCCGTGGCCGGCATCCGCCGATGTCGCCGTACGCCGTACGGATCCGGCCACATCGGCGGTCAGGGGCACGTCACCGGCACGGGGCCCGGACTCCCGTGGTACGGCCCCGTGCACCGAGCCCTCGCCCGCAGCCGCGAGGAGCACCGGTAGGGGGTCCGGCGGCCCACCCGCGAATCCGTGAGCGGAATCCGCAGTGCGGGAGGGTACGAGACGGCGGCTGGCGCGAAGAGGCTGGTGAGTGAGGTGTCGGGAGCGGAGGGCAGCGCCGTCCTGGTCCGGAGCGGAGTGTGGCGGCAGGGCCGGGGCGGTCGGGTCCCGGCGGGCCGTACCCGCGGTCACCAGAGAGCGCCGTCGCGCCACCGTGGACGCGCACGGCGACCGGGGCCGGGCGCCATGTTTCGCGGCGGAGAGCGGCGGAGAGAGGTGGGGCGTCGGCCACGCGGGACACGCAGGACGCACGCCCCAAGAGGCCCAGGGCGTAGGGCCGGTACGGCCGCCCCTACGAACCAAGGGGGCCAGAGGTGCCGCCCATGTGCCGCTCCCCAAAGCCCGTTCGCCCGTGACGGCCCCTCAGGCCAGGCCCTCCCCCCGTACGGTCCCGGATGCCGGCACCGGCTCCAGGAAGCCTTCCTCGACCAGGAGGCGGATGGCCTGGGGGGTGCGGTCGCGCAGGAGCACCGGGTCCTCGGACATCAGCTGGGCGATGGCGTCCAGGATCCGCCCGGCGGGCAGCGAACCGTCGCACACCCCGGCGAACCCGGCGGCCACCGCGTCGACCTTGGTCGCCCGCATCATCCCGCGGTGCTGGCGCAGCACCACATGCTCGGGATCCTCCGCCCCGGGCAGCCCCACCTGCTCCTGCACCACCTCGGCGGCGAGGGTGAAGTGCGCGGCGAGCAGCGCGGCGTCGTCCTGGTCACGCAGATAGTCCTGGCGGGCGAAGTGCTCCTCCACCGCCCGGCCCAGCGGCTGCTGCACGGCGTGCGGCCACTCCTCGACAACGATCGAGGGGCGCCCCTCGGCCGCGGCGGCGGACCTGCGCAGGGTGATCCAGCCGAAGCCGACGGACGTGGTGCCGCGCGCCTCGAACTCGTCGAGCCAGGCCTCGTACCGCTCGGCGTACGCAGCCGTGTCGGTGCGGTGGTCGCCGCTGTCGCGCAGCCACAGCTCGGCGTACTGCGTGATGTCCTGGACCTCGCGCTGGACGATCCAGGCATCACACCCGGCGGGCACCCAGGCGCGCAGCCGGTCCTGCCACTCCTCGCCCTCCACGTGCTCCCAGTTGGCGAGGAACTGGGCGTAGCCCCCCTCGTTCAGATGGTCGCCCGCCTGCCGCACCAGCGTGCGGCACAGGTCGTCGCCGGCCATGCCGCCGTCCCGGTAGGTCAGGCGGGCGCCGGGCGAGATGACGAAGGGCGGGTTGGAGACGATCAGATCGAAGGTCTCGGTGCCGACCGGCTCGAAGAGGGAGCCCACGCGCAGGTCGGCGGGGACGGCGCCGGAGAGGGCGAGCGTGAGGCCGGTGAACTCCAGCGCGCGGGGGTTGAGGTCGGTGGCGGTGACCCGGGTGGCGTGCTGGGCGGCGTGCAGCGCCTGGATGCCGGAGCCCGTACCGAGGTCGAGGGCGGAAGCGACCGGCGTACGGACGGTGATGGAGGCGAGCGTGGTGGAGGCCCCGCCGACGCCGAGGACGACGCCCTCCTCGCGCGAGCCGATGCCGCCCGCACCGCCGACCGCGCAGCCGAGGTCGGAGACGATGAACCAGTCCTCGCCGTCCGGCCCGCCGTACGGCCGTACATCGACGGTGGCGCGGACCTGGCCGTCCTGGACACGCACCCAGCCGTCCTGGACGCACTCCTCCAGGGGCAGCGCGGCGCGTGCCTGCTCCTGGGGGACGGGGCGCTGGAGGAGGAACAGCCGGACCAGCGTGTCGAGCGGCGACACGCCCCGGGTGGCGCGCAGGGCGGGAACCGTCTCGCTGCGGGCGAGCGCGGCGTAGGCGGCCGCGCCCAGCCGGTCGAGGAGGCCGTCGGCGGTGAAGTCCGCGGCGAGCAGCGCCTCGCGGAGGGCGGCAGTGTGGTCGGTCACGGGAAGGCTGGTCTCACTCACCCGACCATTGTGGCCGGTCCCGCTGACAACGGCAGCGGCCCGGACACCCACCGGGTGCCCGGGCCGCCGCGCGTCGGAGCCGTTCCGCCGGCCCCCAGGCCCCCGGGTCTCCCCGAAAACAGCGGGATACGCCTTCTTCTCCGCGGGTTACGCCTTCTTCTCGTCCGAAGCCGAGGCCGAGGGGGTGGCAGCCGCGTCCGGCGCCTCGGATCCCCCGGGGCTGGCGGGCCCGGTCGAGGGCGTCGGCTTCTGGCAGCCCTTCTGCTTCGCCATCGCGGTGCCCAGTTCACCGGACTCCAGCTTCTTCAGCGCCTGGTCACCGTTGGTGCTGATCTTGTGCAGCTCCTCGGCGATGCCCTTGAGGCCGTCGGCGAACTTCGCCTGGTCCTTGATCTCGATGCCCTCGACCTTGACCTTCAGGGCCGCGTAGGCCTTGGAGGCGTCGTTGAGCTCCTTCACGGCTTCCTTCTGCGTGGTCTCGCCATCGTCGACCGGCGGCGGACCGGCCGATTCCACAGCCGCGCCCAGCTCCTTGTACGCCTGGGAGATCTGCTGGAAGGCGATCGAGTCGGCTTCCCTGACATCAGCGGGCTTGCTGTTGTCGGCAGTCTGCCGCTTGATGGAGGCGTTGGCGTCGATGATCTTCTGGAGCTGGGGCTGGAACTGGTCGCAGACGTTCTTGGCCCAGTCGTTCACCTTGTCGCCGCTGTCGTCGCTGCAGCCCGACAGGGTCAGTACGAGTACCGCACCGCCGGACAGGGCGGCCGCAAGCTTCTTGTTCACCGGATGGGTCCCTTCCAAGGCTCTCGGCCCCGGAACTTACACGCCGAGGGGGCTCCATCCGGGTGTCGAGCATCTGATACGCCCTCTTTTGAAGCCATTTGCACCAAGGGAAATGAGGGAGATGCCACTCTGCCGGAGAATCCGACACCCGTACGGTCACTCACCGGAACGGTGGTCTTCGGCCACCGCCCGCCCCGCGGGCGCCGGTCCCTCCTGAGGGCCGGCCACCTCTTGGGGTCACGAGCGGGCGGGCGGTCCTTCAACACGTACCGCCCGACCATCAAGTGACCTTCCGTCAGCCGGGGAGCCCGGATGGTTCGGAAGCGGCGGACCCCCTTCCGTACCTGCCCCCACGCACCCCCCTCACGAGGCCGCCGCGGGATCGGGTGACGGGAGCGACGGGCCGCCGCCCCCGGGGCCACCGCTGTCGTCGTCGCCCACGGCGATGCCGCGCCGCTTGGAGACGTACACCGCGCCGACGATGACGGCGATGGCGAAGAGCGCCACCACCGCCCGCACCCAGGGGTTCGCGTCCGCCCCGTAGCTGAACTGCACGACCGCCGGGGCGATGAGCAGCGCGACCAGGTTCATCACCTTCAGGAGCGGGTTGATCGCCGGTCCCGCCGTGTCCTTGAACGGGTCACCGACCGTGTCACCGATCACGGTCGCGGCGTGCGCGTCACTGCCCTTCCCGCCGTGGTGCCCGTCCTCCACGAGCTTCTTGGCGTTGTCCCAGGCGCCGCCCGAGTTGGCGAGGAAGACCGCCATCAGGATGCCGGTGGCGATGGCGCCCGCGAGGTACGAGCCGAGCGCGCCGACGCCGAGGGTGAAGCCGACCGCGATCGGCGCCAGGACCGCGAGGAGGCCGGGCGTGGCCAGTTCGCGCAGGGCGTCCTTGGTGCAGATGTCGACGACCCGCCCGTACTCCGGCTTCTCCGTACGGTCCATGATCCCGGGGTGCTCGCGGAACTGCCGCCGGACCTCGTGGACGACGGCTCCGGCCGACCGGGAGACCGCGTTGATGGCGAGCCCGGAGAAGAGGAAGACGACCGCAGCGCCGAGGATCAGGCCGACCAGGTTGTTGGGCTGCGAGATGTCCAGGCTCAGCCCCAGCTCTCCCGCCCCGGCGCCCACGTCGGCCACCGCCGTGGCGATGGCGTCGCGGTAGGAGCCGAAGAGGGCCGCCGCCGCCAGGACGGCGGTGGCGATGGCGATGCCCTTGGTGATGGCCTTGGTGGTGTTGCCGACGGCGTCCAGATCGGTGAGCACCTGGGCCCCGGCACCGGTGACGTCTCCGGACATCTCCGCGATGCCCTGGGCGTTGTCGGAGACCGGTCCGAAGGTGTCCATGGCGACGATGACGCCGACCGTGGTGAGCAGCCCGGTCCCGGCGAGCGCCACCGCGAAGAGCGCCAGCATGATCGACGTACCGCCCAGCAGGAACGCCCCGTAGACACCGAGGGCGATCAGCAGGGCGGTGTAGACGGCCGACTCCAGGCCGATGGAGATGCCGGCCAGCACCACGGTCGCCGGGCCGGTCAGGGAGGACTTGCCGATGTCCTGGACCGGGCGGCGGTTGGTCTCGGTGAAGTAGCCGGTGAGCTGCTGGATCAACGCGGCCAGGACGATGCCGATGGCCACCGCGACCAGGGCGAAGACCCGCGGGTCACCACCGTGGGACGCGACCGCCTCGTCGGTGACCCCGCTGAGTTCGGCGTACGAGGACGGAAGGTAGGCGAACGCGGCCACGGCCACCAGGACGAGCGAGACCACCGCGGAGATGAAGAAACCCCGGTTGATCGCGGTCATCCCGCTGCGGTCGGCGCGGCGCGGGGCGACGGCGAAGATCCCGATCATGGCGGTGACGACGCCGATCGCCGGGACCATCAGGGGGAAGGCCAGGCCGGAGTCGCCGAAGGCGGCCATGCCCAGGATGAGCGCGGCGACGAGCGTCACGGCGTACGACTCGAAGAGGTCGGCGGCCATGCCCGCACAGTCCCCGACGTTGTCGCCCACGTTGTCGGCGATGGTGGCGGCGTTGCGCGGATCGTCCTCCGGAATGCCCTGCTCCACCTTGCCGACGAGGTCGGCCCCCACGTCGGCGGCCTTGGTGAAGATGCCGCCACCGACCCTCATGAACATGGCGATCAGCGCCGCGCCGAGGCCGAAGCCCTCCAACACCTTGGGCGCGTCGGCCGCGTAGACGAGGACCACACAGGAGGCGCCGAGCAGCCCGAGCCCCACGGTGATCATTCCGACCACACCGCCGGTACGGAAGGCGATTTTCGTCGCCCGGTGCGAGACGGCGGTGAGATCCTTTTCCGGCTCACCCTCTTCCGAATTCGCCTCCCGCGCGGCGGCGGCCACGCGCACGTTGCTCCGTACGGCGAGCCGCATACCAATGTATCCGGTCGCCGCCGAGAAAAGCGCACCCACCAGGAAGAAGAGCGAGCGCCCCGCGCGCTGCGACCAGTTGTCGGCGGGCAACACCAGCAACAGGAAGAACACGATCACGGAGAAAACACCGACCGTGCGCAGTTGCCGCGCCAGATAGGCGTTGGCGCCCTCCTGGACCGCAGCGGCGATCTCCTTCATCCGTTCGGT
Source organism: Streptomyces sp. NPDC043746 (assembly GCF_056436485.1). Classification (NCBI taxonomy): domain Bacteria; kingdom Bacillati; phylum Actinomycetota; class Actinomycetes; order Kitasatosporales; family Streptomycetaceae; genus Streptomyces; species Streptomyces sp. NPDC043746. Next base: position 71,562 of record NZ_JBWKCM010000012.1, read on the forward strand.
GCCCTCGCCGGCCGCCATGACCTGGCGCACCAGCAGCCGGGCGACGATGAGCGCGGCGACGGCCACGACCGCCACGATGATGACGATCAGCCGGTTGTCGTCGGTGAGGACCGCCGCCGCGAGGGAGGCGGGCCCGTCGGAAAGTGCGGATTCCTGCGTCGGTGCAGCCATTGCGGCCGGTGCAGCCATTGGGGTGGTGAAGAACTCCGCCATACGTCCTCCTTGACGCTCAGCGCTCAAGACGTGGACGGATTGTAGGGAGCGGAGCCGGATCAAAACAGAGGCCCGGAAGAGAATTGATCGCGCTCCCCCCAACGCCGAAAGATCGACGGATGACTCTTCCTCGAATGCAGTAATGGGACGGGCGTGTTACGCAAGGAATTGCGTTGCCGTATGACGCGGAATCGAGCCCGTCCGGGCCGGACGGGCTACGCGGGCCGCCGGGGGCGCGTGGACCCGTACGAGACACATGAGAAGGGCCCTGCCGAGCAGGCAGGGCCCGGAGAAACCGGCACGGAGCGGCATGATCCGCCGTAGGCCACGGTCACGGGCTACGCCGTGCGTCACGGAGCAGTGGGGAGGGGCCTACGGCACAGCACCGGAGGGGGACGGGGCCAGCGCGACACAGCACGGGCCATGCCGTGCAGGGCGGGCTACGCCGTACGGGACGGTATGCCTCAGGGGTGCACCGTGGCGAGGGCCGTCGGCCAGCTCATCCGGATGGTCCCGCCGTCCGCACCGGACCGGACCTCCACTTCGTCGACGAGTCCGCTGATGACCGCGAGGCCCATCTCGTCCTCGCCGCCATCGCTATCGGCCTCGTCCGCGCCTCCGGACGCGCCAGGGCCGCTCCCGGGACCGGGGGCGCCGTCACCGACCTCGATGGAGAACGCCTTCTCCTCCTCGGTCAGCACCACGCTGACCGGCTCGGTGATGCCGTGGCTGCGGTGCAGCCCGACGGCCCGGCTGCACGCCTCACCGACGGCGAGTCTGACTTCGTCGAGCACCGCCTCGTCGACACCGGCCCGGCGTGCCACGGCGGCCGCCACCAGGCGGGCCGTCCTGACATGTTCAGGCTGGGCACTGAAGCGGAGTTCAACGGTGGCCATGCCATCCCCCTGGAACGTTCGGGCGTACGCGTCAGAGGCCCCGGGCCCACAGCCCGGCACCCCTGCTCTCCTCCTCCGGAGGCCGACGGAACCCACAGCTACGGGATCGACGGAACCGACAGCCGGCCCGAAGGCCGACCGCCTGCCCGTCGCGGCCCGGTCGCTGCCGCTGTCGGCCCGATCCGCTGCCTGACGACCGGCCCGGGGACCGGTCGAAGCCGACCTCAGTCGGTGGCGGCGACAGCCTCGTCGACCGTGGTGTGAATCGGGAACACCTTGGTCAGACCCGTGATCCGGAAGATCTTGAGAATGCGCTCCTGGTTGCAGACCAGGCGCAACGAGCCCTCATGGGCCCGGACACGCTTCAAGCCGCCCACGAGCACGCCGAGGCCGGTGGAGTCGAGGAAGTCGACACCTTCCATGTCGACAACCAGGTGGTAGCTGCCGTCATTCACCAACTCGACCAACTGCTCGCGCAGCTTGGGCGCGGTATACACATCAATCTCGCCACCGACCTCGACGACCGTACGGTCGCCACCAGGCCCGGACACATTGCGAGTCGACAGGGACAGGTCCACGGATCCTCCAGCACCTTGCTATCGAGCGGTCGCCCCTCGGTCTCCCCGACGGAGGCCAGGGGACGGATCGCCAGCCGCGATGGCATTCAATCACTTACCAGCAGCCATGCACGACGCCTTGGGACCATTGTCTGTCACGCCAGTGACACACTCGGTGCCGATGGCCAAGAATCACCGTCCCGGACGACCACCCGAGAGTGGGGACACGCGCCCCTCTCCCGCCATGATCCTCGACCGGCTCGCCGCAGGGGCGGGCCGGGCCGCGCGCATCACTCATACGGAGCACTTGCCCCCCAGATCGGGAACCCATGCCATCTGGCCGGATCGCATCCGGCCAGAAGTGATCTCGGCGATCGGGAAGGCCGGGATCGACCATCCGTGGGCCCACCAGGCGACCGCCGCCGAGCACGCGCTGGACGGCCGATCGGTGGTGATCGCCACCGGCACGGCCTCGGGCAAGTCGCTCGCGTACCTCGCCCCGGTCCTCAGCACCCTGCTGGAGGGCTCCGAGGCCCCCAACGGCCGCGGGGCGACCGCCCTGTACCTCGCCCCCACCAAGGCGCTCGCCGCCGACCAGCGGCGCTCCGTGAAGGCCCTGGCGGCCCCCCTCGGCAACGCCGTCCGGCCCGCTGTCTACGACGGCGACACCCCGGTCGAGGAGCGCGAGTGGGTACGGCAGTACGCGAACTACGTCCTGACCAACCCCGACATGCTGCACCGCGGAATCCTGCCGTCGCACCCCCGTTGGTCCTCCTTCCTGCGCGCGCTGCGCTTCGTCGTGATCGACGAGTGCCACACGTACCGGGGCGTCTTCGGCTCCCATGTCGCCCAGGTCCTGCGGCGGCTGCGCCGCCTCTGCGCCCGCTACGGGGCCGACCCGGTCTTCCTGCTGGCCTCCGCCACCGCCGCCGACCCCTCGGTCGCCGCCGGGCGTCTGACGGGTCTGCCGGTCGAGGAGGTGTCCGACGACGCCTCCCCGCGCGGTGAGCTGGCCTTCGCCCTCTGGGAGCCCCCGCTGACCGACCTGCGCGGCGAGAAGGGCGCCCCCGTACGCCGCACCGCCACGGCCGAGACCGCCGATCTGCTCACCGACCTGACCGTCCAGGGGGTCCGCTCGGTCGCCTTCGTACGCTCCCGGCGCGGTGCCGAGCTGATCTCGGTCATCGCGAAGGAGCGCCTCGCGGAGGTGGACCGCTCCCTGCCCGGGCGGGTCGCCGCCTACCGCGGCGGCTACCTCCCGGAGGAGCGCCGAGCCCTGGAACGGTCCCTGCACTCCGGCGAACTGCTCGGGCTGGCCGCCACCACCGCCCTCGAACTGGGCATCGACGTCTCGGGCCTCGACGCCGTCGTCATCTGCGGCTACCCGGGCACCCGGGCCTCCCTCTGGCAGCAGGCGGGCCGCGCCGGCCGATCAGGGCAGGGCTCTCTGGCCGTCCTGGTCGCCCGGGACGACCCGCTGGACACCTATCTGGTACACCACCCCGAGGCGCTGTTCCGGCAGCCCGTGGAGTCGACCGTGCTGGACCCGGACAACCCCTACGTCCTGGCCCCCCACCTCTGTGCCGCGGCCGCCGAGCTGCCGCTCACCGAGCCCGACATCGCACTCTTCGGGCCCGCGGTGCCCGAGCTGCTGCCGCAGCTGGAGGCCGCGAAGCTGCTGCGGCGACGGGTGTCGGGCTGGCACTGGACCCGCCGTGAACGGGCCGCCGACCTCACCGACATCCGGGGCGGGGGCGGACGCCCCGTCCAGATCGTCGAGGAGAGCACCGGGCGCCTGCTGGGCACAGTCGACGCGGCAGCCGCCCACACCGCGGTCCACGAGGGCGCCGTCCACCTCCACCAGGGCCGCACCCACCTGGTCCGCAAGCTGGACCTGGAGGACTCCGTCGCCCTGGTCGAGCAGGCCGACCCCCCGTACTCGACCGTCGCCCGCGACACCACCGCCATCTCCGTCCTGGAGACCGACACCGAGATCCCCTGGGGCCAGGGGCGGCTCTCCTACGGCTCCGTCGAGGTCACCAACCAGGTCGTCTCCTTCCTCCGCCGCAGACTCATCACCGGTGAGGTCATGGGCGAGACCAAGCTCGACCTGCCTCCCCGCACCCTGCGCACCCGCGCCGTCTGGTGGACCGTCACCGAGGACCAGCTCGACGCCGCCCGCGTCAACCCGGAGATCCTCGGCGGGGCCCTCCACGCGGCCGAACACGCCTCGATCGGCCTCCTCCCGCTCTTCGCCACCTGCGACCGCTGGGACATCGGCGGCGTCTCGACACCGCTGCATCCGGACACCCTGCTGCCGACGGTCTTCGTGTACGACGGCCACCCGGGCGGCGCCGGATTCGCGGAGCGCGCCTTCCACACCGCCTGTACCTGGCTGACCGCGACCCGCGAAGCGATCGCCTCCTGCGAGTGCGAGGCCGGCTGCCCCTCCTGCATCCAGTCCCCCAAGTGCGGCAACGGGAACGAACCCCTGCACAAGCGGGGCGCCGTACGCCTGCTCACCGAACTCCTCAAGGCGGCACCTCCCAAGCCCCCTGCGACGGACCGGCCCGAGACCTGACGGTCGGGCCGGACCACGGCGGCGGCGTGCCCGCCCCCGCGTGCGGCGCAGCCGCCGGAGGGCCGGCGCGGGCTCTGACAGCGGGCTCGTAGGGCCCGAAGGACGACCGGGCGACCACGTCCGCGATCTCCCCGTGCACCGCGCACCGGACGATCACCGCGTTCTGCGCCAGAGCCACCCGCCGGGCCGCCCCACAGGCGTCCCCCGGGCCCTCCCACGCCCGGTCGGCGGCCGCCAGTGCCGCCAGATCCGCGGCACCGCCGGCCCGGTGCCGCGCGGCCACCGCCTGCCCGAGCGCCAGGACAACGGCGAACACGGCACACATGGCCGCCGCGATGACCGCCACCCACACGGTCGCCACCCCCCGGTCCGACGCCGCCCGTTCTCCGGTCCGTGCCGCCTTCCAGGGGTGCCGACCCCCGGACCGCCTGGCCCTGGCCCGGAGCCGGGCCCGGCGCCTGAGGCGGCGCGACCGGTACCTGCCGCGTTCAGGGCCCGTCGACGTCATCGACGTCATGGCCGACACCCCCCACCGTGTCCTCGGCCAAGGCGGCTGCCTCGGCTCTCAGCGTCAGGGACAGCGGGCCCGGGCCCGGAGTGGGCGCCTCCACCCGGACGTGCCACATGTCCCCCGCTCTCCCCACCTCGACCCGGGCCCGCCGGGGCGCCGTCTCCCTCGCCGCTGCCAGCACCGCCGCCTCCGGCTCCGAACGTGCCGCTGCCCGCGCCCCCGCCCGTGCCGCGTCCACACAGCGGATCTGGTCCGCGGCCGCCGCCAGAACCCAGAGCAACGCCATGACGAAGGTCACCAGCACCGGGATCACCACCGCCGCCTCGGCCGTCACCGCCCCACGGTCCCGGCGCCGGGCGTAGCCCGGTTCTCCCGCCTGTCTCCGGCAGCGCACCCGCCCCGGGCCCCGCCGCCGAACCGCCCCCCGGCCCGTCCCGCCCTCAGAACTTCGCATCGAGCGCGCCCTCGACCAGGGATTGCAGCGCCGCCAGCACCGGACCGCTGTTCACCACCTTGTAGAGCACGGCGGCAAAGGCACAGGCCGCGATGGTGCCGACGGCATACTCGGAGGTGGTCATTCCGCGATCGGACGAGCGCCCGAGCCTTCCCGCCCACCGCGCGAGCCCCGCGGTCATGCCCATGGCTCGCTCTGTGATCTTCTTGTTCATTTCTTCCCCCGATGGACATCGATGGATCTCGTGGATCACGAATCGTGAGAGCGGCTCTCGCCCATGAACGAGAGCCGGAGCGGGCTACCCCGCCGCCAGCAGCCCGCCGGCCAGGCCGATGATCACCGGCGCCACCCCGACCGCCAGGAAAGCGGGCAGGAAGCAGAGCCCCACCGGCGCGGTGATCAGCACCCCGGCCCGCTGGGCCCGCGCCACCGCCGCACCGGCCCGCTCGGCACGCATCGCCTCGGCCAGCCGGGAGACCGGCTCCGCCGCCGGGGCCCCGGTCGATCCGGCTCGGTGCAGGCAGCGGGCCAAGGGGCCTGCCCCCGGTATCTCCCCGAGCCGCCCCCACGCCTCGGCGGGCTCCCCGCCCAGGCGGATCTCGGCAGCGGCGCGGGCAAGACGGTCGCCGACCGGGCCGCCGATGGATTCGCCGACGGCCTCCGCGGCCTCGCGGGGCCCGGCACCGACGGCGACGCAGGCCGCCAGCAGATCAGCGGCCAGGGGGAGCTGCCCGGCGATGACGGCCTGCTCCTCCCGGGTCTCACCCGGGCCGGGCCCGGGCCGGGAGCGCTGCCACCGCCATGCCCCGTAGGCCGCCGCCGAACCGACGGCACACCCCAGCGGCCCGCCGATCAGAACCCATCCGGTCAGCAAGGCCCCCGCCGGAGCCGCCCACCGTCGCACGTCGACCCGCCCCCCGGCCCCAGGCCGAGACCCGGCTCCGTCATCCGCACCGGACCCGCCCGCCGCCCGCGCGCCACCGCCGCCCCGAACGCCGCTCCCCGCCCAGCCCCGTACGCCCGCCGCCCGGGACCACCGGCCCGGTCGTAGGGACGGGGCGGCATCCAGCAGCACCGCGCCCCGGCCTCGCACCGCTCGTCCCCGGTGCCGCGCCGTCACGGCGAGTACGAGCTGCACCCCCGCGCCCGCCAGCGCCCCCAGCATCCCCAGGCTGTGGAGAACTTCTCCCGCCGCACTCACGGCGCCTCCCCTCCACGCACGATCCGGCAGGCCCAAAAGAGCCCGGCCGCCTCCAGGAGCCCACCGACCACCAGGCAGAGCAGCCCGCCCGGTGTGTGGAGCAGCACCCGCAACGGCTCGGCCCCGAGCGCGGCACCCAGCCCCAGCCCCGCCACCGGCAACAGCGCCAGCACCACGACGGTGGACCAGGCACCCGCCAACTGGGCCCGCAACTCCTCCCGTCTGCGCCGGTCGGCCCGGAGCGCCGTCTCCAGGCGGTCCAGACCGGCCGCCAGTCCGGCGCCTCCGTCCACCGCCACCCGCCAGCACGCGGCCATCCCCGACAGGCCCTCCAGCCCCGGCCCGTCCGACGCCTGCCGCAACGCGGCCGGCACATCGCCCCCGAACCGCGCGGCCGCAAGCACGGCGGCCTCCGCCTCCCCCAGCCACGCACCGCCTCCCGACCCGCCCCCGACCGACGGCCCCGCCTCCGCCGAGCACTCCCGCAACCCGGCCAACAGGGCCTGGCCCGGTTCCTGTCCGGCCCGCAACTCCCCGACCACGGCCCCGCACAGCGCCGCCACCGTGTCCGCCGCCCGCTCGCGCTGCCGCCGCCGGGCGCGACCGCGCAGCCACCTCCGCACCAACGGCACCGCCACGGCTCCCGCGAGCAGTGGCAGCACCGACGCCCCCAGGACCGCGAGCAGCACCGCCACCGGAACGCACCACCACTCGCGCCGCTCCACGGCCAGTGCCCGGGCCCTGAGCAGAGAAGGCCGTGGCCGCCACCCCGACCGTGGCTCGACCGGCCCGTCCACGAACAGGACCCGCGCCCTTCGTACCCCGGGCTCCCGCATCGCGACCAACCAGACCGCCGCGCCCGCGCAGAGGGCCGCCAGGTACATCGCGCAGCCCTGCGCTCCCCCGTTCACGGCGCGCCCCCGATCAGCGACTCCAGCCGCGCCCAGCCCCGCTCCGGAACGAATCCCTCGGCGCCCCAGCTCAGGGCGGGCACGGTGAACACCAGCCCGGCCGCGTCCCGTTCGAGGACATGCACGTCGGCGATCCGGCGTCGGCCTGCCCGGTCCCGTACGAGGTGGACCACCACCGAGAGCGCTGCCGCCAACTGGCTGTGCAGGGCGGTCCGGTCCAGCCCGGCGGCGGTCCCCAGCGCCTCCAGCCGGGCCGGCACATGCTCGGCAGCGTTGGCATGGACAGTGCCGCAGCCTCCTTCATGACCGGTGTTCAGGGCGGCCAGCAGCTCGGTCACTTCCGTTCCTCTGACCTCTCCCACCACCAGCCGGTCGGGGCGCATCCGTAGCGCCTGGCGTACGAGATCGCGCAGGGTGACCCGACCCGCGCCCTCCTGGTTGGCGGGCCGGGACTCCAGGCGCACCACATGGGGGTGGTCGGGGCGCAGCTCGGCGGAGTCCTCGGCGAGAACGATCCGTTCGTCCGCGCCGACGGCGCCCAGCAGGCTGGCGAGGAGGGTCGTCTTGCCCGCGCCGGTGCCTCCGCTGATCAGGTAGGAGAGACGGGCCTCCACCATGGCGCGCAGAATCCGGTCGCCACCCGGCGGCACGGTCCCGGCCTCCACCAGCTCCGCCAGGGAGAACGCCCGCGGGCGCACCACCCGCAGGGAGAGGCAGGTCGAGCCGACGGAGACCGGGGGCAGCACGGCGTGCATCCGCGTCCCGTCCGGCAGCCGCGCGTCCACCCACGGCCTGGCGTCGTCCAGCCGACGGCCCGCCACCGCGGCGAGCCGCTGGGCAAGTCGCCGCACCGCCGCGGCGTCCGGGAAGGTGACGCCCGTCAACTGCAACCCGCCGCCCCGGTCCACCCACACCCGGTCGGGCGCGGACACCAGCACATCGGTCACCTCGGGGTCGGCGAGCAGCGGCTCCAGCACGCCGGTCCCGACGAGTTCACCGCGCAGTTCGGCAGCCGCCCCGAGCACCTCCGCGTCGCCCAGCAGTCGCCCCTGGGCCCGTAGCGCGGCCGCTACTCCGGCGGGTGTGGGCGCGTCTCCACTGCGTGCCAGCCGTTGCCTTACCGCGTCGAGCAGCGCGTCGGTCACGGCGCCCCTCCCCCGGCCGGGGTGGAGGCGGAGCCGGGCTCGCCCGCTGCCGCCGTCTGCTCCCAGAACTCCGCGCAGAAGCGGGCCAGCGGGCCCCGGGCGCTGCCTCCGGGCGGCGTCCCGCCGTCCTGGGCGGCCAGGAGGCCGGGCTCCAGGGGCAGTTCACCGACGAGTGGCAGGCCGAGGGCCTGGGCGACCCAGCGCTCGTCCAGGCCTGCCGCATACGGTCCCCGGGCCACCACCCGCACGTCGTCCAGCACTGTGCGAACCGTGGACGCCACACGTTTCGCCGCCGCGACCGCCCGCAGCTCGCCCGGCACGACGAGCAGGCCCAGGTCGAGCTGGGCCAGAGCTTCCGCGACGCCCTCGTCCACCCGGCGCGGCAGATCCACGACCACCACGCCGCCGAGCCTGCGCGCGGCGGCCAGTACCGCCTGCACGGCCTGCGGCGCGATGGCCGTCTCCTCCTCACGGCCCCAGCTCAACACCCGCAGCCCGTGGAGTGCGGGCAGGGAGTCCTCCAGAGCCCCGCCGCCCAGGCGCCCCTTCGAGTGGGCGAAATCCGGCCACCTCATACCTTCGGCCCGTTCCCCGCCGAGCAGGACGTCGATGCCGCCGCCCAGCGGGTCCGCGTCGATCAGCATCGTCCGCCGTCCGGCCCTCGCGGCGCTGATGGCGAGTGCGCAGGCCAGCGTCGATGCGCCGGAGCCGCCCCGTCCGCCGATCACCCCGACGGTGAGCGCCGGTCGGCCGACGCCCTCGGCCGCATTGGCGATCTGGTCGACGAGCCAGCCTTCCGCTTCCGGCAGCCGCAGCACATATTCGGCCCCGATCTCGACCGCCCGCCGCCAGACGTCCGGGTCGTCCTGGTCCCGCCCGACCAGCATCACCCCCCTCCGGCGGGCGGCCCCGCGGCACCGCGGAGCCGCGTCGTCGCCCACCAGGACCATCGGGGCCTGCTCCCAGCCGCCGCGCCGCCCGGGCCGCTCGGGCGGCCCGTGATGGACCTCCGGCTCCGCCCCGGCGGCCGCGCAGAGCCTCAGCAGGTCGTCGAGCAACTCCATGTCCTCCGTCACGATCAGCGGCCCGCCGCGTCGCCCTCCGGCGACCGTCAGCCCTTCTCGCGCAAGGGATCCAGCCACGATCTCCGCCCCCTTCCCACTGCCTGTTCAGTGCGGTTCGCGGCGATCTCGGAGCGTTTCCGAGATGCGCGATTCCGGTACCCGCGCACTTCGCGGGAGGAATCAACGTGCGGCACTCCGGAAAAAGATGTGGATCTTGCTCCAAAACTGTGGACAACTTCGACGCTGTGAATATCCCGGTCACCCGAACCAGCGACTTCCGGAGCGCAGTCTTGTTGCTACACACTGTGACGAGGCGGAGTCGTCGTCGACGCCTCGCACGAGCGGGCCCGTGGGCCGGGAAGGAGGGGAAGTGCTGGGCCCGGGAGCCAGAAACGCATCCGGACATGCGACGACCCCCGCCGGGGGGGAGAGCGGGGGTCGTCCCCACGGCCGACTCGGGGGGGGAGGAGCCGGACCGGGGTTAGCACGGTCGCGAACGATCCGTGACTTCCATGGTGTACCCGACGGCCTTCTCAGGCAAACCCACGCGCCGGATTTTACGCCGAATGGCGGGCCCCTATGCTCAGCGTTGTGGAAAACTGCTTCTCGCCGCGCACAGCAGCCTTCTTTGACCTGGACAAGACGGTCATTGCGAAGTCTTCGACGCTGACCTTCAGCAAGTCCTTCTACCAAGGCGGACTGATCAACCGCCGTGCCGTACTGCGCACCGCGTACACACAGTTCGTGTTCCTGGCAGGGGGCGCCGATCACGAGCAGATGGAGAAGATGCGTGCCTACCTCTCCGCCCTCTGCAAGGGATGGAACGTCCAGCAGGTCAAGGAGATCGTCGCCGAGACCCTGCACGACCTGATCGACCCGATCATCTACGACGAGGCGGCCACCCTCATCGAGGAACACCACACAGCCGGCCGTGACGTGGTCATCGTCTCGACCTCCGGAGCGGAGGTCGTCGAACCGATCGGCGAACTGCTGGGCGCCGACCGCGTCGTCGCCACGCGCATGGTCGTCGGTGACGACGGCTGCTTCACGGGAGAGATCGAGTACTACGCCTACGGTCCGACCAAGGCCGAGGCCGTGCGGGCGCTCGCGGTGTCGGAGGGGTACGACCTTTCGCGCTGCTACGCCTACAGCGACTCGGCGACCGACGTACCGATGCTGGAAGCGGTCGGTCACCCGCACGCGGTCAACCCCGATCGCGCGCTGCGCCGCGAAGCAACCCTCCGCGAGTGGCCGGTTCTCGTCTTCAACCGCCCGGTCCGGCTGAAGCAGCGACTGCCCGCCTTCTCGATGCCGCCGCGCCCGGCTCTCGTCGCGGCCGCCGCGGTCGGGGCCGCAGCCGTCACGGCGGGGCTCGTCTGGTACGCCAGCCGCCGACGCACCGCAGGCGGCGTGGCACTGCCCGGCTGAACCGACCCACGACAGGACGCCCCGCCACCGGGCGGCACCGTCGGGCAGCGCCGCCCGATTCGCCCTTGATTGAACCCAAAAGTAAAGAAGTCCGCCCAGGGCTTTCCCTTCCCCCCGTCCTGGAGTACAAAGGAGTCAACGGCCCGCGAGACCAAGGACATCCGCGAGGATGACCTGTTACGCAGTGACGGCCCCACGGACCGAGCACGAAAGCCGAGCACCCACGCGACGTCGACCCGTCGATTACGGGCCAGCCGCACCAGGTGACGGGCAAAGCACCCGACCTGATGGGCAATTCACGAGGACGCTTGGTAACTGGGCGGACGTGCCAGCGGCGGTACCGCATTCCGGTACCGCCGCAACCCTTTTCCCTGCCCCTTCGCCCCGCCGGGCGCCCGCCAGGGATTGCGGGACAGCCCTTACGCGGCGCCGCGCTGGAGGGCTTCACAGACCGCCGTCGACTCGCGCACTCCCAGCTCGACGGAGCGCCCGCAGTGCGCGATCCACGCGGCCACGCCCTCCGGGGTCCCGGCCGTGTACCCCTCGAACGCCGCGACGTACGCCGCACGCCCCTGTTCCGCGTGGCCCACCTCGGCCGGGCAGATGGACTTCGGGTCCAGTCCGCTGCCGATCAGCACGATGCGCTCGGCCGTCCGCGCCACCAGGCCGTTGTGCGAACCGAAGGGCCGCAGCGCCAGCAGCTCGCCGTGCACCACCGCGGCCGTCACCAGGGCGGGGGCGGTGGTGCCCGCGATGATGAGCCGGGAGAGCCCTTCGAGCCGCCCGGCCACCTCGTCGGCGCCGGGGAGCGGCTCTTCGATCAGCGGCTCGTCCACGGTCTCACCGGCCAGCCTCGGACGGCCGACGGCGTCGTCGGGCGCGGCGCCACCGGCCGCCACCAGGTGCAGCCGCGCCAGGACCCGCAGCGGCGACTGCCGCCAGATGGAGAGCAGCTGCCCGGCCTCGGCGGTGAGCCTCAGCGCGGCGCCGACCGTACGCGCCTCGCCCTCGCCGCTGAAGTCGGTGCGCCGGCGCACCTCCTCCAGGTTCCAGTCGGCACCGGCGAGCGCGGCCGACCCCCGGGAGCCCCGCAGCGCGGCTTCGGCGGTGACCTCGTTGCTGCGGCGGCGCATGACGCGGTGACCGTAGACCCGGTCGACGGCCTTGCGTACGGAGTCCACGGCGTCAGGCACTCCGGGCAGAGAACCGAGCGTGGCGAGCGGATCCGAGGGAGGCGTACTCATAAGTAGCGAGGCTACGCGCCCCCTGCACCCGGACCGCGCCCACGTGGCCATCTTCACGAACATCGACAGCGCACTGCGGTCGACCCACTACCCTAGGTGAACATGAAGATCGCTTTCGTCGGGAAGGGCGGCAGCGGAAAGACCACGCTGTCCTCGCTCTTCATCCGCCACCTCGCCGCCAACGAAGCCCACGTCATCGCCGTCGACGCCGATATCAACCAGCACCTGGGGGCCGCCCTCGGTCTCGACGAGGCGGAGGCCGCCGCGCTGCCCGCCATGGGGGAGCACCTCCCCCTCATCAAGGACCATCTGCGCGGCACCAACCCCCGTATCGCCTCCGCCGAGACGATGATCAAGACCACGCCGCCCGGCGAGGGCTCCCGGCTGCTGCGGGTCCGCGAGGACAACCCGGTCTTCGACGCCTGCGCGCGTACGGTCCGGCTCGACGACGGGGAGGTCCGGCTGATGGCCACCGGCCCGTTCACGGAGTCCGACCTCGGGGTCGCCTGTTACCACTCCAAGGTCGGGGCGGTCGAGCTCTGCCTCAACCACCTCGTCGACGGTCCGGACGAGTACGTCGTGGTGGACATGACGGCGGGGTCGGACTCGTTCGCCTCGGGGATGTTCACGCGCTTCGACATGACGTTCCTGGTCGCGGAGCCGACCCGGAAGGGGGTGTCGGTGTACCGCCAGTACAAGGAGTACGCCCGGGACTTCGGCGTCGCGCTGAGGGTCGTCGGGAACAAGGTGCAGAGCCAGGACGACCTGGACTTCCTGCGCGCGGAGGTCGGTGACGACCTGCTGATCGGGGTGGGGCACTCCGACTGGGTGCGGTCCATGGAGAAGGGGCGGCCGTCGCGGTTCGAACTGCTGGAGGCGGAGAACCGGATGGCCCTCCAGGCCCTCCAGAACGCCGCCGAGGACTCGTACGGGCTGCGCGACTGGGAGCGGTACACGCGGCAGATGGTGCACTTCCACCTGAAGAACGCGGAGAGCTGGGGCAACGAGAAGACGGGCGCCGACCTGGCCGCCCAGGTCGACCCCTCCTTCGTCCTCGGTCAGACGCGCACGGAGGCATCCGTGCCCGCGCCCGCCTGACCCTCCGGACCCGGGCCGGCCCGCCGAACACCCTCCCGCCACCGCGGTGCGAAGAGGGCGCGGGCCGGTGCGGTGCAGGTCCGGTGCGTCGCGGCTAGCCTGCGTTCCGGGGGGCCGGGGCGTCGGCCTCCGGTCCGGCGGCCTTGTCCTTCTCTCCCTGCTGAGCAGCGGCGGCCTGGGCGCCCAGGTAGGTCTTCCACCCCTGCTTGGGCGCCTCACCGACGCCGAGCGTGGTGAGCTTGGCCAGCACCTGCGGGTCCTGCGCGTCCAGCCAGTCCGCGAGCTGCCGGAAGGTCACGCACCGCACGTCCGCCTTGGTGCACACCTTCGCGATGGTCTCCTCGATGGCGCGCATGTAGGTGCCGCCGTTCCAGGACTCGAAGTGGTTGCCGATGATCAGCGGCGCCCGGTTGCCGTTGTACGAGCGGTCGAAGGCCTGGAGGAGGCCGTCGCGCATCTGGTTGCCCCAGTACGTGTGCTGGGAGGGGTCGCCCTGGGTCTTCGTACCGGACTGGTTGACCATGAAGTTGTAGTCCATGGAGAGGGTCTCGAAGGCGCGGCCGGGCATCGGGACGAGCTGGAGCGGGATGTCCCAGACGCCGTCCTTCTTCTTGGGCCAGACCTGGTTGCCGACCCCGCTGGAGTCGTAGCGGAAGCCCATGGTCCGAGCCGCGGCGACCATGTTCTTCTGGCCTTCGAGGCAGGGGGTGCGGGCGCCGACCAGCTCCTGGTCGTAGTCGAAGGGAAGCGGCGCCTCGCCCTTCAGCTCGGGGACGTTGGTCTTCCAGTTCTTGACGAAAGCTTTCGCCTGGCTGATCTCGCTCTTCCACTCCTCGACGGACCAGGTGCCCACCCCGCCGTCCTTGCCGCAGAAGTGTCCGTTGAAGTGGGTGCCGATCTCGTTGCCGTCCTTCCAGGCGGCGCGCAGTTCGGCGAGAGTGTTGCGGATGCCCTCGGTGTCGTTGAAGCCGATGTCGGACCGGCCCACCGCGTGCTGCGGCGGGGCGTAGAGGGATCGTTTCTCTTCTGGCAGCAGATACACACCGCTGAGGAAGTACGTCATCTTCGCGTTGTACTTCTTGCCGACGCCGCGGAAGTGCGAGAAGAGCTTCTGGCTGTCCTCTCCGGCGCCGTCCCAGGAGAACACCACGAACTGAGGGGGTTTTTGACCGGGCGCCAGGCGCTGGACGGCCGGCACGTTCGGCTGGACGCCGGTGAAGGCGGTGGAGCCGTCGCCGATGAGCCTGACGGCCCCCTTGGGGGCGGCCTGCGGAGCGTTCTCCTTCGCGCCGTGGGCACCCTTCTCGGCTCCCGCACCGGCGCCACCGGACGCGGAACTCCCGGATCCGGCACCGGAACAGCCCGCGAGTACGGCGACCAGCGCCGAGGCCATGACGCCCAAGGCGATCCTCTTCGTGGCGGCCATCATCCGCCCACCCTCTTCCTTGCAGGTTATCTGCGTTGAGTGCCGACACAGCGCGGTCAAACTCGCACGCGACCGACCGGGGAGAAGAGCGACAGGCCGAATGAAAAGCTGCCTATTCACTTGAATGAGTGATCTGATGAACTAAATGCCCACATGCGAACGGCCAATCATCACTCTCTGTTACCATTCACTTACTGGAAGTTGAGGAGCTGCCGCCGCGTACCGTGCCCCAGGAGAGGGGAAACATGTCCGCCTACGCCCCCACTCGTCATGACCGCGCGTCCCGCCGCACTGCCCCCACCCGCCGACCTGCCCGCCCACGGGTCGCGGGCGCGGATGCATCCGCCTCGACCGCCGCCTTTCTCATCGCCGTCCCGCCGGCGCTCGTCTGCACCAATCGCCTGGGGGCGCCCATCGCCTGCGGAGCGGCCTGAGTTCGTTCCAGCGGAACACCGCGCTCCCGGTCCGCGACGAGCTGGGCCGACTCGCCCCTGAAGGGAAGAGCCCCTCGCGGCTCTTCCCGGAGCCCGCCCCACCGCCTGATCCACCTGCCACCCCGCCACGCCTGCACCACGGCCTGACCCACCGTCTGAACCGGACGGACCCCGGGTCCGTGAGACCTGATGACCCCACTCCGCAAACAGGCGCCCCCGCGCCGGACACCTCCACGCCGCCCATCCGACAACAGCAGGAATCCGACAGGGCGACTTTGCGCCACACGTCGTGGACACACGTCGTAAAGCCGCCCTGACCAGCGGAGCGGGATCATGCTTCCATACACGAAGACACAGGTCTAAACCAATTCCCGGCAGACACTTGTCACCCGGCCCCGCGCCTGATGAGCTATGCCCCGGGACACAACGGACACCCTGGGACTGGGAGAAGTCGTGAGCAACGAGAGCCTGGCCAACCTGCTTCGGGAAGAGCGGAAGTTCGCTCCGCCTGCCGAGCTGGCCGCCAACGCCAACGTCACCGCAGCGGCGTACGAGCAGGCCGAGGCGGACCGGCTGGGCTTCTGGGCCGAGCAGGCCCGCCGCCTTACGTGGGCCACCGAGCCGACCGAGACCCTCGACTGGAGCAACCCTCCCTTCGCGAAGTGGTTCGCGGACGGCAAGCTGAACGTCGCGTACAACTGCGTGGACCGGCATGTCGAGGCGGGCAACGGCGACCGGGTCGCCATCCACTTCGAGGGCGAGCCCGGCGACAGCCGCGCCATCACCTACGCGGAGCTGAAGGACGAGGTCTCCCGCGCCGCCAACGCCCTGACCGAGCTGGGCGTCGGCAAGGGCGACCGGGTCGCCGTCTACCTCCCGATGATCCCCGAGGCCGCCGTCGCCATGCTGGCCTGCGCCCGGATCGGCGCCACGCACTCGGTGGTCTTCGGCGGCTTCTCCGCCGACGCCATCGCCACCCGCATCCAGGACGCGGACGCCAAGGTCGTCATCACCGCCGACGGAGGCTACCGCCGGGGCAAGCCCTCCGCGCTCAAGCCCGCGGTCGACGACGCCCTCTCCCGTATCGACAACGTCGAGCACGTCCTCGTCGTCCGCCGCACCGGTCAGGACACCGCCTGGACCGAGGGCCGCGACGTCTGGTGGCACGAGATCACCGGCCGGCAGTCGGCCGAGCACACTCCCGAGGCGTTCGAGGCGGAGCAGCCGCTCTTCATCCTCTACACCTCGGGCACCACGGGTAAACCCAAGGGCATCCTGCACACCTCCGGCGGCTACCTCACCCAGGCGGCGTACACGCACCACGCGGTCTTCGACCTCAAGCCCGAGACCGACGTCTACTGGTGCACCGCCGACGTCGGTTGGGTGACCGGCCACTCGTACATCGTCTACGGGCCGCTGGCCAACGGCGCGACCCAGGTCATGTACGAGGGCACGCCCGACACCCCGCACCAGGGGCGCTTCTGGGAGATCGTGCAGAAGTACGGCGTGACGATCCTCTACACCGCGCCGACCGCGATCCGTACGTTCATGAAGTGGGGAGACGACATCCCCGCCAAGTTCGACCTGAGCAGCCTGCGGGTCCTCGGTTCGGTCGGTGAGCCGATCAACCCCGAGGCGTGGATGTGGTACCGCAAGCACATCGGCGCCGACAAGTGCCCCATCGTGGACACCTGGTGGCAGACGGAGACCGGCGCGATGATGATCTCGCCGCTGCCGGGCGTCACCGCGACCAAGCCGGGCAGCGCCCAGCGCGCTCTGCCGGGCATCGCCGCCACGGTCGTGGACGACGAGGCGAACGAGGTGGAGAACGGCGGCGGTGGCTACCTCGTCCTCACCGAGCCGTGGCCGTCCATGCTCCGCACCATCTGGGGCGACGACCAGCGGTTCCTCGACACCTACTGGTCGCGCTTCGAGGGCAGGTACTTCGCGGGCGACGGCGCCAAGAAGGACGAGGACGGCGACGTCTGGCTGCTCGGCCGGGTCGACGACGTCATGCTCGTGTCGGGCCACAACATCTCGACCACCGAGGTCGAGTCGGCACTCGTCTCCCACCCGTCGGTGGCCGAGGCGGCCGTCGTCGGTGCGGCCGACGAGACGACGGGCCAGGCCATCGTCGCGTTCGTGATCCTGCGCGGCACGGCGACCGCCTCCGACGACCTGGTCGCGGAGCTCCGCAACCACGTCGGAGCGACGCTCGGCCCGATCGCGAAGCCCAAGCGGGTGCTGCCGGTGGCCGAGCTGCCTAAGACCCGGTCCGGCAAGATCATGCGCCGCCTGCTGCGCGATGTCGCCGAGAACCGTGAGCTGGGCGATGTCACCACGCTCACGGACTCCTCGGTGATGGACCTGATCACCACCCAGCTGCCGTCGGCCTCCTCCGAGGACTAGCGGCTCCCGTACAGCGCCGATGGGCACCCGGTCACGCGCCGGGTGCCCATCGGCGTTCGGGGAGGAGATCATGGGGTAGTGGACCGTCACCGGTAGTGATGAAGGCACCCCAGGTAGAGTGGGCGCTTCCAGTCATAACTTCATACAGATATCCACAGGGGCGCCGGGAAGTCTGGTCGGCACGTGTCATCAGCCATGCCGTTTTCGCCATACCGATTCGGAGGACTCCTTCGTGGCCCCGCCCACCCCCACCCCCACCCCTCCCCCCTCGTCCCGCACCCTCTTCGGGAGGCTTCCGCTTCCGGAGCGGAGCTATGTGGCCGAGGCCCTGCGCACCGAGACCGTCGGCGGCATCCTCCTCCTCATCGCCGCCGTGGCCGCGCTCACCTGGGCCAACACCTTCGGCGGCTCGTACGAAGCGGTCAGCAAGTTCCACTTCGGCCCCGACTTCCTCGGTCTGGACCTCTCCGTCGCGCACTGGGCAGCGGACGGGATGCTCGCCATCTTCTTCTTCGTGGCGGGCGTCGAGCTGAAGCGGGAACTGGTCGCCGGCGAGCTGCGGGACCCGAAGAAAGCCGCTCTGCCCGTGGTGGCGGCCATCTGCGGTATGGCGGTGCCCGCCCTGGTCTACACGCTCACCGTGGTCGTCGGCGGGGGCTCCCTCGCCGGCTGGGCCGTACCCACCGCCACCGACATCGCCTTCGCCCTCGCCGTCCTCGCGGTGATCGGCGCCTCCCTCCCGTCCGCACTGCGCGCCTTCCTCCTCACCCTGGCCGTCGTCGACGACCTCTTCGCGATCCTGATCATCGCGGTCTTCTTCACCTCGGGCCTGAACTTCCTGGCCCTGGGCGGGGCCGTCGTCGGCCTGGTCGTCTTCTACCTGCTGCTCCGCTTCGAGGTACGGGGCTGGTACGTGTACGTACCCCTGGCCCTGACGATCTGGGCCCTGATGTACAACAGCGGGGTGCACGCCACCATCGCCGGTGTCGCGATGGGCCTGATGCTGCGCTGCACCCGTCGGGAGGGCGAGGCGCACTCCCAGGGGGAACACATCGAGCACCTGGTCCGCCCGGTCTCGGCCGGGGTCGCCGTCCCGCTGTTCGCGCTGTTCGCAGCCGGGGTGTCCATGAACGGCGAGGCCCTGGCAGGCGTGTTCACCCGGCCCGAGACCCTCGGCGTCGTGCTCGGTCTGGTCCTGGGCAAGACCTTCGGCATCTTCGGCGGTACGTATCTCGCGGCCCGCTTCACCAAGGCCGAGCTGAACAAGGACCTGGCCTGGGCGGACGTACTCGCCCTCGCCTCGCTGGCGGGCATCGGCTTCACCGTCTCCCTGCTGATCGGTGAGCTCGCGTTCCAGGACGACGCGGAGATGACCAACGAGATCAAGGCCGCCGTGCTCATCGGTTCGCTGGCCGCGGCCCTCCTCGCCTGCGTCCTGCTCCGGATGCGGGTCCGCCGGCACCGCGCGCTCTTCGAGGCCGAGGAGCTGGACGAGGACGGATCCGGCGTCCCGGACATCTATGAGCAGGACGATCCGGGGTACCACCTGCGGATGGCCGCTATCCACGAGGAGAAGGCGGCCGAGCACCGCCGTCGCGCCGAACAGGCCGGGGCAGCGGGCAACGGACCGGAGAGTCCGGCATGATCTGACATCGGATGTGTCGAAGACGGAGAGGGAGTCAGGGATGAGCGACCCCGGCAACTACGCGGGCAGCACGGACCGCAGCATCGGGCAGCTGGTCGCCGCGGCGACGGCCGAGATGTCCGCGCTGGTGCACGACGAGATCGCCCTGGCGAAGGCTGAAGTGCGCCAGGACGTCAAGCGCGGGGCGATCGGCAGCGCGGCGTTCATCGCGGCGGGGGTGCTGCTCCTGTTCACGATGCCGATGCTGAGCTTCGCGGCCGCGTACGGGATCCACAACCTGGGCCTGGGCCTGGCCTGGTCGTTCCTGATCGTCGCCGGCGCCTTCATCCTGCTGGCCGCCCTGATCGGCTTCGTCGGGCTGCGGAAGTTCAAGAAGATCAAGCCGCCGGAGAAGTCCATCGCCTCCGCCAAGCAGACCGCCGCCGTCCTGCAGAACGCCAAGCCGCACCCGCGCCCGGCGATCGAGGCCGACGCGATCCTCAGGCGCTCCGGCTCCAGTCTCGCGGCGGTGTCGGGCGTCGAGAGCCTGCCGGGCAAGGACAAGGCCGCCTCTGTGGCACGCTCGTCCACATGACGGTTCCCGATTCCAGCGCATTCGACCCGGCGGGCTCGTCGATGAGCCCGCCGGGTTCGGTCGGCCCTCCGGGCTCATCGACGAGCCCGGTCGGCGCCGGAGGCCCCGTACGGCTCGACGGCCCCTGGACCCACCGCGATGTGGCGGCCAACGGGGCACGGTTCCACATCGCGGAGATGGGCGAGGGGCCGCTGGTCCTCCTGCTGCACGGGTTCCCGCAGTTCTGGTGGACCTGGCGCCACCAGCTGCCCGCCCTCGCCGATGCGGGCTTCCGAGCCGTCGCGATGGACCTGCGCGGGGTGGGCGGCAGCGACCGGACGCCCCGCGGTTACGACCCCGCCAACCTGGCGCTCGACGTCACCGGGGTGATCCGCTCCCTCGGTGAGCCGGACGCGGCCCTGGTCGGCCACGATCTGGGCGGCTACCTCGCCTGGACCGCCGCGGTGATGCGGCCCAAGCTGGTGCGCAGGCTCGCCGTCTCCTCCATGCCCCACCCGCGCCGCTGGCGCTCCTCGATGCTGTCCGACTTCGCCCAGTCCCGGGCGGGCTCGTACATCTGGGGCTTCCAGCGCCCCTGGCTGCCGGAGCGTCAGCTCGTCGCGGACGACGCCGCCCTGGTGGGCCGGCTGGTCCGGGAGTGGGCCGGGCCCCGGAATCCGGAGTTCCCCGACGAGGGGGCCCTGGCCGTCTACCGGCGGGCCATGAGTATCCCCTCGACCGCCCACTGCTCGATCGAGCCGTACCGCTGGATGGTCCGCTCGATGGCTCGTCCTGACGGGGTCCAGTTCAACCGTCGGATGAAGCGGCCCGTACGCGTACCCACGCTGCACCTGCACGGGTCACTCGATCCGGCGGTCCGGACCCGGAGTTCGGCGGGGTCGGGGCAGTACGTCGAGGCGCCCTACCGATGGCGACTTTTCGACGGTGTCGGTCACTTCCCCCACGAGGAGGATCCGATCGGCTTCTCCACCGAACTCATCAACTGGCTCAAGGATCCTGAGCCCGACCGGTAGCCGCGCACCAGCCCGGGGCACAGCTGTCCGACGAACAGCCACTTGCCTGCCGCATAAGCCAATTGGCTGACTCGCGCACGATTACCGACCTTGGGTCACGGGCAGACGTCGGGGTATGGGCTGGACGCACGACTTCACTGACGAAGCACGCAACCGCCGCTCCACCGCGACTGCCGGTGCGAGCACTCATGAGGGGGGCGGTCCTCTGGGCCGGGTGCACGATGTGCAGGACCTTCATCCTCACCGGCCCGGGAGTCACCAGCCCGGGAAACACCGGCTCGGGATCTCGCGCATCCTTCGCCGTCGGGCCCGCTGGGTCTCGGCGCGGCTGCGCCACCCCCGTAGCTGACCTCTCCAATCTCTCCTGACAACCCCACCCCCGCCGATCGGCATGCGTCGACCGGCGGGGGCCTTCATCGGCTACGGCGCACCCGTACGTGCCTCGCACGTGAAGCGGCCTCGGACATGAGCCGCTGAGCACGTGAAGCGGCCTCGCACGTGAGCCGCCGCGCACGCGGACCGGCCTCGGACATGAGCCGCGTCTGGGACGTGACCGGCCTCAGAGCGCGCAGCCCTGGCTGTCGACCTGCTGGTTGGCCGTGCGGCCGATCTCGATGTCCTCCCGGATCTCGTCGGCCGTGAGCGCGTAGCCGGTGTCCGGGTCGTCGAGCGACTTGGCGAACACCACCCCGTACACCTTTCCGTCCGGGGTGAGCAGCGGGCCGCCCGAGTTGCCCTGGCGGACGGTCGCGTAGAGGGAGTAGACGTCGCGCACGACGGTGCCGCGCTGATAGATGTCGGGGCCGTTGGCGTCGATACGGGCGCGGACGCGGGCGGAGCGCACGTCGTAGGCGCCGTTCTCCGGGAAGCCCGCCACGATCGCGCTGTCGCCGGTCCTCGCGTCGTCGCCGGTGAACTCCAGGGGGGTGGCCCTGAGGTCGGGGACGTCGAGGACCGCGATGTCGCGCTGCCAGTCGTAGAGGACGACCTTGGCGTCGTACAGCCGGCCCTCGCCGCCGATCTGGACGGTCGGCTCGTCGACCCCGCCGACGACATGGGCGTTGGTCATCACGCGGCGCTCGGCGAAGACGAAGCCGGTGCCTTCCAGGACCTTGCCGCAGCTCGGGGCCGTACCCACCACCTTGACGATCGACTTCTTCGCGCGGGCGGCGACCGGGCTGCCCACGAGGGCGGGATCCGGGGGCCGGACGTCGGTGATCGGCTCGTTGGCGAAGGGGCTGAAGACCTGCGGGAAGCCGTTCTGCGCGAGGACGGAGGAGAAGTCCCGGAACCACGGGGGCGCCTGCTGGGGCATCACCCGGGAGATCCCGAGGAGGACCGAGGAGTTGCGGACCTCCTTGCCGAGGGTCGGCAGTGAGGTGCGGGCCAGCGGCAGGGCGATCAGCCAGGCGACCAGCAGCATGGCCACCACGTTGACCAGGGCACCACCGGTGGCGTCCAGCGCGCGGGCGGGCGACCAGGTGATGTACCTGCGGAGCCTGTTGCCCAGGTGGGTGGTGAAGGCCTGGCCGATCGAGGCGCAGACGATCACGACGACGACCGCGCCGATGGCGGTCGCTGTGGAGACCTCCGCCCCCTCGGTCACCCGGTCCCAGATGATCGGGAGCAGATAGACCGCGACGAGACCGCCGCCGATGAAGCCGATCACCGACAGGATGCCGACGACGAAGCCCTGTCGGTAGCCGATGACCGCGAACCATACGGCGGCGAGCAGCAGCAGGATGTCCAGCACGTTCACCGTCAATAGCCTCGCAGTTTCGTCACCTGGCCCGTCGGGGTGACGGGGTCCGGGCCGGGCCCGGTACAGCGCAGCAGGACAGCAAGCGTGTCATGAGCGCCAGTCGAGCGGCACCTGTCTCGCCCGGTCCCAGGGGCGTTCCCAGCCCGCGTGGTGCAGGATCCGGTCGATCACTCCGGCGGTGAATCCCCAGACCAGAGCCGATTCGACCAGGAAGGCCGGGCCGGTGTGTCCGCTCGGGTGGACGGCCACGGCCCGGTTGGCCGGGTCCGTGAGATCCGCCACGGGAACGGTGAAGACCCGGGCCGTCTCCGCCGGATCCACTACCCCGACCGGGCTGGGCGCACGCCACCAGCCGAGGACGGGGGTCACGACGAAGCTGCTGACGGGAATGTAGAGCCGGGGCAGCACGCCGAAGAGCTGGACGCCCCGGGGGTCGAGGCCGGTCTCCTCCTCGGCCTCGCGGAGCGCGGCGCGCAGCGGCCCGGTGGTGGCCTGGTCGCCGTCCTCGGGATCGAGTGCGCCGCCGGGGAAGGAGGGCTGTCCGGCGTGGGAGCGCAGGGTGCCGGCGCGCTCCATGAGCAGCAGCTCGGGGCCGCGTGCGCCCTCGCCGAAGAGGACCAGGACGGCGGACTGCCGACCCGCACCGCTCTCGGGCGGCAGGAAGCGGCTGAGCTGGTCCGGGCGGACGGTGCGGGCGGCCTCGGCCACGGGGTCGAGCCAGGCGGGCAGGCCGTCGGTGGTCACGCCGACCGCCGCACGGTCCGCCGCGGCCGCCGCACGGTCGGCTGCCGCGCGGTCTGTCGGCGTACGGCCCGCTCCCGGGTGCTCCGCCGCCGTACGGGTGTCGTCCGCGCGGGTGACGGACGGGCGGGCGTCAGGGGTGCGATCCCCCTGCGGCCGGTCCTCGGACATGCCGCTCCCGGGCGTGCCGTTCCCGGCCGTACGGTTCTCGGGCGTCCGGGTGTCCGCGTGTGCGTCGGTCCGTGTGTGCGTGTGCGTCATAGGCACCCCCCTCGTTCCCCTGGTTCCACAACGCCTGTCGTCGGCCATTTCGTTCCGAGCCATTCCGTGCTTCGTCGGGTGGGCGCTCGATCCGGCGCTCCCTCAGGCGGCTCCCAGCGCGGGAGCGGCCTTGCCCGGGAAGTCCGGGGGCGGGCTGAGCCGCTGGCCCGGATAGCCGCCCATCTCGTACTTCAGCAGCTTCCTGGCCTTCTCCGGGTCGGTCTCCCCCTCACCGTACGAAGGACAGAGCGGGGCGATGGGGCAGGCACCGCAGGCCGGTTTACGGGAGTGGCAGATGCGACGGCCGTGGAAGATCACCCGATGCGAGAGCATCGTCCACTCGCTCTTCGGGAAGATGTCGGCGACGACCGCCTCGACCTTCACCGGGTCCTCCTCGTCCGTCCACTTCCAGCGCCGGACCAGGCGGCCGAAGTGCGTGTCCACCGTGATGCCGGGCACGCCGAAAGCGTTGCCCAGGACGACGTTGGCGGTCTTGCGGCCTACACCGGGCAGCTTGACCAGGTCCTCCAGCCGGCCGGGGACCTCGCCGCCGAAGTCGTCCCGCAGGGCGGCGGAGAGGCCTAGGAGGGACTTGGTCTTGGCCCGGAAGAAGCCGGTCGGCCGGATCAGCTCCTCCATCTCCTCCGGGACGGCCGCCGCCATGTCCTCGGGCGTCGGATAGGCGGCGAAGAGCGCGGGGGTGGTCTGGTTGACCCTCAGGTCGGTGGTCTGGGCGGAGAGGACCGTGGCGACGAGCAGCTCGAAGGGGTTGCGGAAGTCCAGCTCGGGGTGGGCGTACGGATAGACCTCGGCCAGCTCCCGGTTGATCCGGCGGGCACGGCGGACCAGCGCGAGGTGCGACTCGCCCCGGGGGACCTTGACCGCTCTACCCGCTTTGGGCCCTTTGGCGGTCCGGGCGCCTTTGACAGGCGCCTCGGCTGCGGCTTCGGCAGCCGCCTTGACTGCGGCTTTGGCAGGCGCCTGGACTGCGGCTTCGACGGGCGCTTGAGCGGGTGCTCCGGTAGGCGCTTCAGCAGGCACCTCGGCACCCTTGGCGGTCGTCCCGGGCTTCGACGCTGTCACTGCGGGCCTCCTGGCCGTCTTCCGGACCGGCTTCCCCGGCCCTCCGGGAGAGCCATTTGCGGCACTCTCCGGGCGAACCGGGGAGTGTTCGCCCACGGCGGAATCGCGCTTCTCCGACACTCCATCAGCCCCTTCGACCCGCGTTCTCCCCGGCATTCTGGACACCCGGCCAGCCTAGAGCCCGCCGCTGACAACCGCCCCGGTCACCGCGTATCCGGCCCCGATCGGCCCCCTGCCGTAGGGAACGGCACGCCCGTGCGTCAAACTGGTTTGTGATTGATCGCACTGTTTTACCGTCCGGCATGATGGGGACCACGGTTCCCTGAACAGGCCGACAAGGAGAGAACTCGTGGACGACGTTCTGCGGCGCGCCCCGCTTTTCGCGGCGCTCGATGACGAGCAGGCCGCGGAGCTCCGCGCCTCGATGAGTGAGGTGACCCTCGCGCGCGGCGACGCGCTTTTCCACGAGGGCGACCAGGGTGACCGCCTGTACGTGGTCACCGAGGGCAAGGTGAAGCTCCACCGCACCTCGCCCGACGGGCGCGAGAACATGCTGGCCGTGCTCGGCCCCGGCGAGCTGATCGGTGAGCTGTCGCTCTTCGACCCCGGCCCGCGCACGGCGACCGCCTCCGCGCTGACCGAGGTCAAGCTCCTCGGCCTCGGCCACGGCGACCTGCAGCCCTGGCTCAACGCCCGGCCCGAGGTGGCCACCGCGCTGCTGCGCGCGGTCGCCCGGCGCCTGCGCAAGACCAACGACCAGATGTCCGACCTGGTCTTCTCCGATGTGCCGGGCCGCGTCGCCCGCGCCCTCCTGGACCTGTCGCGCCGCTTCGGCGTGCAGTCGGAGGAAGGCATCCACGTGGTCCACGACCTCACCCAGGAGGAGCTGGCCCAGCTGGTCGGCGCCTCCCGCGAGACGGTCAACAAGGCCCTCGCGGACTTCGCGGGCCGTGGCTGGCTGCGGCTGGAGGCCCGCGCGGTCATCCTGCTGGACGTGGAGCGGCTGGCGAAGCGTTCGCGCTGACGCGTGAGAAGGGCCCGCGCCGACCGGAGGACGTCCGGTGGGCGCGGGCCCCTCACGTTCGGACAGGCCTCTCCAGGGGGCGGCCTCAGATGAGACCGTGCCCCGCGAGGTACTCCAGCTGTGCCCGTACCGACAGCTCGGCGGCCGGCCACAGGGAGCGGTCAACATCGGCGTAGACCCGGGCCACCACCTCCGACGGCGTGCGGTGCCCCGCCTCCACCGCCGTCTCCACCTGGGCCAGCCGGTGCGCGCGGTGCGCCAGATAGAACTCCACGGCCCCCTGGGCGTCCTCCAGGACCGGCCCGTGGCCCGGCAGCACCGTGTGCACGCCGTCGTCGACCGTCAGCGACCGCAGCCGCCTGAGCGAGTCCAGGTAGTCCCCGAGCCGCCCGTCCGGGTGCGCTACCACCGTCGTACCGCGGCCCAGGATCGTGTCGCCCGTCAGCACCGCCCGGTCGGCGGGCAGATGGAACGAGAGCGAGTCGGCGGTGTGGCCCGGCGTCGGCACGACCCGCAGTTCCAGGCCGCCGGTGGTGATCACATCGCCCGCCCCGAGCCCCTCGTCCCCCAGCCGCAGCGCCGGATCCAGCGCCCGCACCTTCGTCCGCGTCAGTTCCGCGAACCGCCCCGCCCCCTCCGCGTGATCGGGATGGCCGTGGGTGAGCAGGGTGAGGGCGACGCGGCGCCCGGACCGCTCCACCGCGTCGATGACGGCCCTCAGGTGTACGTCGTCGAGCGGCCCGGGGTCGATGACGACCGCGAGATCCGAGTCGGGCTCCGCGACGATCCAGGTGTTCGTGCCGTCGAGCGTCATCGCGGACGGGTTCGGCGCGAGGACGTTGACCGTACGGGCGGTGGCGGGCCCGGAAGACACCACTCCGCGCGGCTGTCCCGGGAGGGCGGCCGCGTCGCTCATGCCGCGCCCCCGCCCTCTCCCGACGCGGGCCCACCGCTCGCCGCGGGCCTCCCGCCCTCCGTGGACCTCTGGCCCGCCGTGGGCACGTGCTTGGTGAACTCGTCGTGCCCCGGCCAGCTCAGCACCAGCTCATCCCCCTCCAGACGGGCCTGCGCGAGTACGGGAGCCAGGTCCTGGGCGTCCGCCGCCCCGAGCGCCTCGGCGGCCGTCCTGAACGACGTCAGGGCCCGCAGCGTCGACACGGTGGGCGGCATCATCAGCAGCTCGCCCAGGTCGTAGCGGCGGGCCGCCTCCCCCGGCGCGATCCACACCGCACGGTCCGCCTCCGTGGAGACGGCGCGGGTGCGCTGCCCCTCGGGAAGCGCGGCGACGAAGAACCAGGTGTCGTACCGGCGCGGTTCGAACTCGGGCGTGATCCACCGGGCCCAGGCGCCCAGCAGGTCCGAGCGGAGCAGCAGCCCGCGCCGGTCCAGGAACTCCGCGAAGGACAGGTCCCGGGCCACCAGCGCCTCGCGGTCGGCCTCCCAGTCGGCCCCGGTCGTATCGCTGACCACGGTCCCGGCGGTCTCCCCGGCGAGCAGGACCCCCGCCTCCTCGAACGTCTCGCGCACCGCCGCACAGACGATGGCCTGCGCCTCGGCCGCCGTCGCCACGCCCAGCCGGGCGGCCCAGTGCTCCAGGGAGGGGCCGGCCCACCCGATCAGCCGGTCGTCGTCGCGCGGATCGACGCCGCCACCCGGATAGGCGTACGCGCCCCCGGCGAACGCCATGGAGGTCCGCCGGCGCAACATGTGCACGACGGGGCCGGGCGCCGGGGCCCGGTGCCCCGGGTCGCGGAGCAGCATCACGGTGGCGGCCCGCCGGGGCGCCACGGCCGTCAGCTCGCCGGCGGCGAGGGCCCGGATCCGGCCGGGCCATTCCGGGGGGTACCACTGACCTTGGGACATGGCCGGAGGCTATCGGGAACCGCGCCGATGTTCGAGAGGCACCGTGATCGTCACAGCGTCCCGATCCGTGCCCCGACAGGGCCCCGGCTGCCCACCCCCGTACGCGACTCGATCCCGCCCGGTCGCGGGACCGGACGGGATCGGACGGGATCGGACGGGGTCGGACGGGATGCCGGGAACTTCGTACGGCTCAGGCCTCGACGAGTTCGACCTGGACCTCGACCTCGACCGGCGCGTCCAGCGGCAGTACGGCGACGCCCACGGCGCTGCGCGCGTGCACGCCCTTGTCACCGAGGACCGCGCCCAGCAGCTCGCTCGCACCGTTGACCACGGCGGGCTGCCCGGTGAAGTCGGAGGCCGAGGCGACGAAGCCCACGACCTTCACGACGCGCTTGATCCGGTCCAGGTCACCGGCGACCGACTTCACGGCGGCCAGGGCGTTGAGTGCGCAGGTCTTCGCCAGCTCCTTGGCCTCGTCCGGCGTCACCTCGGCGCCGACCTTGCCGGTGACGGCGAGCTTGCCGTCCACCATCGGGAGCTGGCCCGAGGTGTAGACGTACACCCCGGA
This sequence comes from Streptomyces sp. NPDC043746, assembly GCF_056436485.1. Taxonomy (NCBI): domain Bacteria; kingdom Bacillati; phylum Actinomycetota; class Actinomycetes; order Kitasatosporales; family Streptomycetaceae; genus Streptomyces; species Streptomyces sp. NPDC043746. The sequence goes on from NZ_JBWKCM010000012.1 coordinate 99,668, forward strand.
CTGCACGGCCGGCTGGTACGAGGCCAGCGGCGGCACGACGGCGGGCAGGGTCAGGCCCAGCTCGGCGAGCTGTGCCTCGACGGCGCCCGCCACTACGCCTTCTCCCGCTTCAGGTAGGCCACGAGCTGCTCGGGGTTGTTCGGCCCGGGCACGACCTGGACCAGCTCCCAGCCGTCCTCGCCCCAGGTGTCCAGAATCTGCTTGGTCGCGTGCACGAGAAGGGGCACGGTCGCGTATTCCCACTTGGTCATGGGCCTGACTGTAACGCCTGGCACCGACGGTCCCGTGCGTAGCCCGGGGCCGGACTGGTTAGGCTCGAATACGTGAGCAGGTTCCAGGTCGTCAGCGGCAAAGGCGGTACCGGTAAGACCACGGTCGCCGCCGCCCTCGCGCTCGCCCTCGCGACCGAGGGCAGGCGCACCCTCCTCGTCGAGGTCGAGGGCAGACAGGGCATCGCGCAGCTCTTCGGTACCGACGCGCTGCCCTACGAGGAGCGCAGGATCGCCGTCGCGCCGGGCGGCGGCGAGGTGCACGCGCTGGCGATCGACGCCGAGCAGGCGCTCCTCGACTACCTCCAGATGTTCTACAAGCTCGGCGGCGCGGGCCGGGCCCTCAAGAAGCTCGGCGCGATCGACTTCGCCACCACCATCGCGCCCGGGGTCCGGGACGTGCTGCTGACCGGCAAGGCCTGCGAAGCCGTACGCCGCAAGGACAAGCAGGGCCGGTTCGTCTACGACCACGTGATCATGGACGCGCCGCCGACCGGCCGTGTCACCCGTTTCCTGAACGTCAACGACGAGGTCGCGGGGCTGGCCAGGATCGGCCCGATACACAACCAGGCACAGGCCGTGATGCGGGTCCTGAAGTCCCCCCGGACCGCGGTGCACCTGGTGACCCTGCTGGAGGAGATGCCGGTCCAGGAGACCGCGGACGGCATCGCCGAACTGCGCGCCGCCGACCTGCCCGTGGGCCACGTCATCGTGAACATGGTCCGCCCGCACGTCGTCGACGAGGAGACCCTGCGCACCGGGGGGGGGGGGGGGGGGGGGGGGGGGGGAGAGGGGGGGGAGGGGGGGGGGGGGGGGGGGGGGGGTGGTCCCTGTCGCCAACGCAGCCTCCCCTAACCAA
>NZ_JBWKCM010000012.1:100805-126759 GCF_056436485.1 Streptomyces sp. NPDC043746
ACGCCTTCCCCGTTCTTCGCCAGCCACTTGCCCACTGCGGAGTCCTCCCGGTTGGGCTCCAGGAGCTTGAGGTACGAAGCCCCCCCCCCCCCCCCCCCCCCCTCCTCCCCCACCCCCCCCCCCCCCCCCCCCCCCCCCCCCCCCCCAAGGAGATCGCCAAGGCGCTGACCCGCGCCGGGGTGACCGGCTCCGCCGCCCTCGTACGGCCGCTGATCGAGCAGGCGTCCGAACATGCCCAGCGCGTCGGCCTGGAGCGCGAGCAGCGTGCCGTACTGGCCGGCCTCGGCCTGCCGGCCGCCGAACTGCCGCTGACCGGCGACGGGGTGGACCTCGCCGCCCTGCACGACCTGGCCACGGAGCTCCGCAAACAGGGCGTGGGCAGCCCGGGGGGCGTTGGGGAAGGGGCGGATTCATGAGTACGGGCGTGAGCAGCGGCACGGGGGCGGGACCGGACGCGGGCAGAGAGACAGCCACGGGGGGATCTCCCAGGCTGGACACCGACGCGCTGCTCGACGACCCGGGGATCCGGATCATCGTCTGCTGCGGCTCCGGCGGTGTCGGCAAGACCACGACGGCAGCCGCTCTCGGTGTACGGGCGGCCGAGCGCGGCCGGAAGGTCGTCGTCCTCACCATCGACCCGGCCCGCCGACTCGCCCAGTCCATGGGCGTCGACCAGCTGGACAACGTCCCGCGCCGGGTCGACGGCATCGCGGGCGAGGGCGAGCTGCACGCCATGATGCTGGACATGAAGCGGACCTTCGACGAGACCGTCGAGGCGCACGCGGACGCCGAGAGGGCCCGCGCGATCCTGGAGAACCCCTTCTACCAGTCCCTGTCGGCCGGGTTCGCCGGTACGCAGGAGTACATGGCGATGGAGAAGCTCGGGCAGCTGCGGGCGCGCGACGAGTGGGACCTGATCATCGTCGACACCCCTCCCTCGCGCTCGGCGCTGGACTTCCTGGACGCGCCGAAGCGGCTCGGCTCGTTCCTGGACGGGAAGTTCATCCGGCTGCTGATGGCGCCCGCGAAGGTGGGCGGCCGGGCCGGGATGAAGTTCCTCAATGTCGGTATGTCGATGATGACCGGGACGCTGGGCAAGCTGCTCGGCGGCCAGTTCCTGCGGGACGTGCAGACGTTCGTCGCCGCGATGGACACCATGTTCGGCGGCTTCCGCAGCCGCGCGGACGCCACGTACAAGCTGCTCCAGGACGCCGGTACGGCGTTCCTCGTGGTCGCGACCCCGGAGCGGGACGCGCTGCGCGAGGCCGCGTACTTCGTGGAGCGGCTGGCTGCGGAGGACATGCCGCTGGCCGGTCTCGTCCTCAACCGGGCGCACGGCAGCGAGGCCTCCCGGCTCTCCGCCGAGCAGGCGCTGAGCGCCGCAGAAAATCTTGACGACGCCCGCATTGTGGATCAGGCGACCGGGAAAGCTGGCCTTGGTGACCGGGAGACTCCCGCCCCCACGGCCACCCACCCCGAAGCCGGCACACCGCTCTCCCCCGAGCCCGGGCGCGGGCACCAGCACGACCACGAGAACACGTCCGAGACGAAGCACACGAAGAGCACAGAGGACGCCGAGAGGACGACGGACGACGGCTCCGCCACCCGTGGCGGCACCGACGAGCCCGCCGAAGCCCCGCTGGACATCGACGAACTGACGGCAGGTCTGCTGCGTCTGCACGCCGAGCGCATGCAGGTGGTCGCGCGCGAGCAGCACACCCGCGACCGCTTCACGGAGCTGCACCCCGAGGTTCCGGTGACGGCGGTGGCCGCGCTGCCGGGCGATGTGCACGACCTGGACGGGCTACGGGCCATCGGCGACCGCCTGGCGACCGGCTCCTCCCCGGCTCCGGCCGGTGCGGCATAGACTCCCGCACTCCCGCAGCACCGCTGATCAGCTGACATCCCTGCCCGCGCTGCCTGCTTTCCGAAGCCGCCTGCCCGCCGAGCCGACACGCCGCCGAGCCGACAGGCCGTCGGGCGCACTCCCGTCGCTCCGCTGCGTGAGCCGCCGGGGACGACGGAACAGCCCTCAGCCCACCGCGGCGTACGTCTCCTGAAGCTCGTCGTCCTCCAGCCCGATCACCGCGGGCAGCATGCCGGTGGACCGCTCGTACTCACTGCGTGCGGTCTCCAGCAGACGGCGCCAGGACGTGACGGTGGGCCGACGGCGCAGCAGTGCGCGGCGCTCCCGCTCCGTCATTCCGCCCCACACGCCGAACTCGACGCGATTGTCCAGCGCGTCGGCCAGGCACTCGGTACGCACCGGGCATCCGGTGCACACCGCCTTGGCCCTGTTCTGCGCTGCCCCTTGTACGAACAGTTCATCCGGATCAGTAGTGCGGCAGGCTGCCTGCGCACTCCAGTCGGTTACCCAGCCCATGCCGGCGCCGTCCTCTCCCGAATCGAGGCTCCCCCACGGCGGTAGCGGCATATTCACCGCTGCCAGTTGAGGACGTTACGGAAGGCGGGGACAGCACAACACCCCCTTCGGGCCCAATCTTGAATGGTCCGAACGGACTATGCGTATGCGGCAGATCACCCAGGGGAGTGATGGGAAGACATGCACGACTAACGCCGCGAAATCGGGACAGTACACCCGAATGGCAACGGGCGTTCAGTGACACACGGGGCGTTTTCGGGAGCGCCGCGATGTGCGATTCACCTGTGCGTCGGCCGGGAGAAGAATGACCAGAAGAGGTGCATGAGGTTGCAGGGGGGTTGATACGGAACCGGACTGCTGTGACAGTTGAGAGCAGCTTAGGCCAAGGCCTGTGCGCCTGTCCGGCGAATGACAACGTCGGCACAAGGAGGGGGGCGCCTGCCGTGCTCGCCATGCCGTCATCGCGCCGCACCGCCGTGGGGTTGTTCCCGCCGGGCGTCCTCGCCGTACGGACGCCGCCGTACAGACGCCGCCTCACGTCACTGCCGTACAGACGTTGCCGTACAGACGCCGCCCGACGTCACTGCCGTACAGACGTTGCCGTACAGACGCCGCCCGACGTCACTGCCGTACAGACACCGCCCGACGTCACTGCCGGATGCCGCCGCCGGATGTCACGGTCTGGTACGCGAACGCTCCGAGGGCCCCCCGTTCCTACAGAACGCTCATCACTACGGATTAGGCTGCCCTCATGCCAAAGAAGCGCTCGGGCGGGGGTCTCACCACGACCCAGCAGGCCGCCAAGTTCCTCGGTGTCGCCGCGCTCTCCGGAGCTGTCCTGGCAGGCATCGCGCTGCCCGCAGCCGGAGCGTTGGGGCTCGCCGCCAAGGGGACGGTCGAAGGGTTCGACGAGATCCCCTCCAATCTGAAGACTCCGCCGCTCAGCCAGCGGACCACGATCCTGGACCGCGACGGCGGTGCGATCGCGACGGTCTACTCCCGCGACCGGACCGTGGTCCCCCTGAAGGACATCTCCCCCTACATGCAGGACGCGATCATCGCGATCGAGGACTCCCGCTTCTACGAGCACGGGGCGATCGACCTCAAGGGCATCCTGCGCGCGATGAACCGCAACGTACAGACGGGCGGGACCGCGCAGGGCGCGTCGACCCTCACCCAGCAGTACGTGAAGAACGTGTTCGTCGAGGAGGCGGGCGACGACCAGGAGAAGGTCGCGCAGGCCACCCAGCAGACGATCGGCCGCAAGGTCCGCGAGCTGAAGTACGCGATCCAGGTCGAGGAGGAACTCGGCAAGAAGAAGATCCTGGAGAACTACCTCAACATCACGTTCTTCGGGCAGCAGGCGTACGGCGTCGAGGCCGCCTCCCAGCGCTACTTCTCCAAGCGCGCCAAAGACCTGAAGCTGGAGGAGGCCGCGCTGCTCGCCGGCATCGTCCAGTCACCGACCCGCTACGACCCGGTCAACGACACGGAAGAGGCCACCAAGCGCCGCAACACCGTGCTGGCCCGGATGGCCGCCACCGGCGCCATCACGCAGGCCGAGGCCGACAAGGCCATGGAGACCCCGATCAAGCTGAAGGTCAGCAAGCCGAAGAACGGCTGCATCACGGCCGTCAGCGGTTCCGGGTTCTTCTGCGACTACGTGCGCAAGACGATCCTGACCGACCCGGCCTTCGGCAAGACCGAGGAGGAGCGCTCCAAGCTCTGGAACCTCGGCGGGCTCACCATCAGGACCACGCTCGACCCGCGCGCCCAGCAGGCCGCCAACCAGGCCGCGACCGCGCGGGTGAACAAGGACGACAAGTTCGCGGCCTCCGTGGTCCAGGTGCAGCCGGGTAGCGGCAAGATCCTCTCGATGGGTCAGTCCCGCCCGTACGGCCTGGACCAGAAGCAGAACGAGACCGTGCTCAACCTCGCCGTCAGCAACAAGATGGGCGGCAGCACGTACGGCTTCCAGGTCGGCTCGACGTTCAAGCCGTTCACCGCGGCGGCGGCGCTGGAGAAGGGCATCGGCCCCGCGACCTCGTTCTCGACGGACTGGAAGATCACGCTCGAGGAGAAGGACTTCCGCAACTGCTCCGGCTCCCCCGCGGGCTACGCGAAGTGGCCCCTGCAGAACGAGCTGGAGTCCGAGACGGGCTCCTGGGACATGACCAGCGCGCTCGGCAAGTCCATCAACACCTACTTCGCGCTGCTGGAGCAGAAGGCCGGCCTCTGCGAGACCGTGGAGATGGCGAAGAAGGTCGGGTACGAGCGCGGCGACGGCAAGAAGATCGTGGAAGCGCCCTCGATCACCCTCGGCAGTGAGGTCAGCACCCCGCTCTCCATGGCCGCCGCGTACGCCGCGTTCGCCAACCGGGGCACGTACTGCACGCCGATCGCCATCGAGTCGATCACCGACCCGAACGGCAAGAAGGTCAAGGTCCCCCGGTCGAAGTGCTCGCGGGCGATGAGCGAGCACACGGCGGACACCATCAACCAGATGCTCAAGGGCGTGGTGGAGGACGGCACCGGTACGCAGGCGGGGCTGAGCGACCGTGACAACGCGGGCAAGACGGGTACGACGAACGACCGCAAGGACGCCTGGTTCGTCGGGTACACGCCGAACCTCTCGACCGCGGTGTGGGTCGGCGACGACATCGGCGAGAAGAGCTCGATGTTCAACGTCACCATCGGCGGCCAGTACTACCCGAAGGTCTGCGGCGGCTGCCTCCCCGGCCCGATCTGGAAGATCGCCATGACCGGCGCGCTCGACGCCGCCGAGACTCCGTCGTTCAACCCCGTCTCCGTCCCCCGGGCGAAGACGAAGGAGGACAAGGAGAAGGAGGACCGCGACCGCGGCGGCGACCGTGACGGTGGCCGTGGTGGCGACGACCGCGAGGACGGCAAGCCCGGCCGCGACCGGACACCCGGCATCCAGCTCCCGCCCGGCCTGATCGGCGGACCCGGCGGCGGCGAGGACCAGGACCAGCGGGGCGGCGGCAGGTCCGGCCCCTGAGACGCAGACGGCAGACGTACGTACGAGGGGGCGCCCCGGTCGAAGGACCAGGGCGCCCCCTTTTCGCAGCCTCTTCAGCTCTCTTCCTGAGCAGGCCCGCGGGCTCGGCGTTCCTTGAGGGGCTCAGCAGCCTTCCTCGGCAGGCTCGGCCTTCGCGACGGACTCAGCCCGCGAGGAGCTTCTTCACCGCGGCGGCGACGCGGCCGCCCTCGGCGAGACCGGCCACCTTGGGGTTGACGATCTTCATGACGGCACCCATGGCACGCGGCCCTTCGGCCCCGGCGGCCTTGGCCTCCTCGACGGCGGACGCCACGATCGCGTCCAGCTCGTCGTCGGTGAGCTGCTTGGGCAGGTACTGCTCCAGCAGCTCGCCCTCCGCCTTCTCCCGCTCCGCCTGCTCGGCCCGGCCACCCTGGGCGAACGCCTCGGCCGCCTCACGGCGCTTCTTCGCCTCCTTGGCGATCACCTTCTGCACCTCGTCGTCGGAGAGCTCACGCGCCGACGTGCCGCTGACCTCTTCCTTCGTGATCGCGGTGAGGGTGAGCCGAAGGGTGGACGAGGTCAGCTCGTCACGCGCCTTCATGGCCGTGTGGAGGTCTTCCTTGAGCTTGGACTTGAGCGTGGTCATGCCGTGATTGTGACAGGTGCGGGGCGCCCGCCGCCCTCCGGTTTTCCGCTCGTCGCACGGTGTCTGCGACGATGGACGCATGCGCGCACGCTACGGAGTACCCCTGAAAGTCACGGCAGTCGGCGCAGCGGTCGGTGCCGTCGGACTCGCCTACGCCGCCGGGTTCGAGGCCCGCTCGTTCCGCCTGCGGCGGGTGACCGTTCCCGTACTCCCGCACGGGGCACGTCCGTTGCGCGTCCTCCAGGTGTCCGACATCCACATGGTGAGCGGCCAGCGCAAGAAGCGGGCCTGGCTCCAGTCCCTCGCGGGCCTGCGCCCCGACTTCGTCGTCAACACCGGCGACAACCTCTCCGACCCGGACGCCGTACCTGAGGTGCTGGACGCGCTCGGCCCGCTGATGGAGTTCCCGGGGGTGTACGTCTTCGGCTCCAACGACTACTACGGGCCGAGGCTGCGCAACCCCGGCCGCTACCTCCTGGAGAAGGTCCAGGGCAAGCACGGCCTGAACGGCAACGAGCCCGTGGTCGGCGCCGTCCACAACCCGTGGGAGCCGATGCGGGACGCCTTCGACGAGGCCGGCTGGCTGAACCTGTCGAACACCCGGGGTCGGCTCAAGCTGGACGGCCTGGAGATCGCCTTCACCGGCCTGGACGACCCGCACATCAAGCGGGACCGGTACGCGGAGGTCCAGGGCGGCCCCACGACCGGCGCCGACCTCTCCATCGGCGTGGTCCACGCCCCGTACCTGCGCTCCTTGGACGCCTTCACGGCCGACGGCTACCCCCTGATCCTCGCGGGCCACACCCACGGCGGCCAGCTGTGCATCCCCTTCTACGGGGCCCTGGTCACCAACTGCGACCTGGACACCGACCGGGTCAAGGGCCTGTCCACCCACACAGCGGGCGCCCACCGCGCCTATCTCCACGTCTCCGCAGGCTGCGGCACCAACCGCTACACCCCGGTCCGCTTCGCCTGCCCCCCGGAGGCCACGCTGCTGACGCTGGTGGGGCGGGACTGAGAGGCCGGGGCCAGGGCCGAAGAAAGCGGATTTCGCCTCCGGCCGCAGGTGGGCTAAAGTAATCGATGTCGCCGGGAGACCGGTGGGCATCGGGGTGTAGCGCAGCTTGGCAGCGCGCTTCGTTCGGGACGAAGAGGTCGTGGGTTCAAATCCCGCCACCCCGACAGCTGAAACACCAGGTCAGGGGCCTGATCCGCTTAGCGGGTCGGGCCCCTGAGTGGTTTCCGGGGGCGTCTTGGGAGCCGTTTGGGAGCCAATCTCGGAACCCGGCTCCCATCGGCTCCCGAAGTGGTTCGGCGTTTCGATGATTCGGCGAGACAGCTCCCGGGGGCGGTCCCGTCCGCGTACGCTCTGGGCGTCCGACGCACCGCGCCGGGCGCACGAGGGGGCACCGTGGATCATCTCTTCACCGTCGACGGGCGGACGGCCACGCCGATATCGCGCACCGGGCTCGCCGCCGAGAGCCTGCTGGAGCGGCAGCACCTCCAGGAGTGGGTGATCGCCCATCCCCAGGTACTCGGGGAGTCGGCGCTCGTGATCACCGCGGAGTACGACCGGTGGGCTGACACCGACGGGGTGCCGGCCCGCGACCGGCTGGATGTGCTGGGGCTGGACGCGACCGGACGCCTCGTCGTGGTCGAGCTGAAGCGGGGGACGGCCGATCGGGACGTGCACCTCCAGGCGATCACCTACGCCGCCCTGGTGTCCCGCTTCGACCTCGACACCCTCACCCAGGCACACCGTGACTTCCTGTCCCGCAGGGGGCAAACCCTCGACATCGACGCGTGCAAGCAGCGGCTGCTCGACCACGTGGACGGCGAGTGGAGCCCAGCGTTGCTCCAGCGACCCCGGCAGGTGATCATCGCCGCCGACTTCCCCAAGCAGGTCACCCACTCCGTGGTCTGGCTGTCGGAGATGGGCATCGACATCGACCTCGTCCAGGTCGGCCTGTGGCGGGTGGAAGGACACCTCGTCGCCGGGTTCACCAAGGTCTACCCGACCCCGGAGGTCGAGGAGTTCACGCTCACCCCGGCCCGGGTCGAAGGCGAGGCGGCGGCCAAGAAGCTGCAGGAACGCTCGCGTTCACGCAACGCCGTCCACGTGCTCGTCGGTGCGGGCCTGCTGCCCGACGGGACGAGGCTGCTGATGACACCACGTCACGGTGTGACGGAGGCCATCCGCGCCGAGATCCGGTCCTGGGTGGCGCAGGACGCCGACCGGGGGACTGTCACCTGGACCAATGACACCGAGAAGCCACTGGTCTGGAACGCGGACGGAGATTCATACTCCCCTACCGGGCTGGCCAAGCACATCTTCACGAGCGTGACCGGTCGGAGCCTGGACGTCGTACAGGGAACGACGTGGTGGGACGTGGACACCACCCACGTGCCCGACGGCGTCGACCCTGGGGAATGGGCCACGCTGGCAGGGTCCGACCTGACCGGTCTGGCCAGGCAGCTCAGCGGCACTCGCAAGGACTGGACCGGGCTGCACACTCTGCTGAGCGGTGTCCCGGCTGGGCGGTGGACCACCTACGGCGACCTGGCGGCGGTGGTCGGGAGCCATGCTGTCCCCATAGGTCAGCACCTCGGCACCTGTGGTCGATGCCCCAACCCCTGGCGCGTCCTCACGGCCGCCGGGAAGGTCAGCCCCGGCTTCCAATGGCCCGACCCCTCGCGCACGGACACTGCCGCGACCGTCCTGATCGGGGAAGGCGTGCGCTTCAACGGAGAATCCGCCGACCCTGACCAGCGCCTGCACGAGGACGAGCTCCGGCAACTCCTCGACGGCTGAGAGCCCTTCGAAGCCCTCAGCCCATCGTGACCGGTCCCTGGCTCAGGCGTCAGCGCCGCCGAAGCGCTCGCGGTAGGACTCCAGATCCTCCTCCGTGATCTTCGCGAAGAGCACCGGCAGCACGGTGAACGGGGTGCCAGCCGGGACAGCGTCCAGGGACTTGACCTGCTCGGCGGTCACCCAGGTCGCGGTGTCGCTCTCCAGGGCGAAGGCACCGCGCATGGCGGCGGCCGAGGCCGGGATGAACGGCTCGGAGACGACCGCGTACAGGTGGATCAGGTTCATCGCCGTGCGCAGCGTCAGGGCCGCGCCGTCCGGGTCGGTCTTGATCTCCAGCCAGGGGGCCTTCTCCTCCAGGTAGGAGTTGCCCGCGGACCACAGGGCGCGCAGAGCGGCGGCGGCCTTGCGGAACTGGAGCGCCTCCATCTGCTCCTCGTACTCGCCGAGCAGCCGTGCGATCTCCTCGCCCAGCTTCGCCTCCGCCTCGCCGGCGGCACGACCGGCCGGGACCTCGTCGCCGAAGCGCTTGCGGGAGAAGGACAACACGCGGTTGACGAAGTTGCCGAGGGTGTCGGCCAGGTCCTTGTTGACCGTAGCCGCGAAGTGCTCCCAGGTGAAGGAGGAGTCATCCGACTCGGGGGCGTTGGCGATCAGGAAGTAGCGCCAGTAGTCGCCGGGCAGGATCTCCAGGGCCGCGTCGGTGAAGACGCCTCGCTTCTGGGAGGTGGAGAACTTACCGCCGCAATAGGTCAGCCAGTTGAAGCCCTTGACGACATCGACCTTCTTCCACGGCTACCGACGCCGCCCCGAGGTGGCGGCGTGGACATGTCCGCAAAGGCCGTTGCCAAATACGAGAAGCTGGAGAAGGCGAAGGCGGAATCGGATCGCCGAGCGGAAGCGGCCGAGTTGCGCCTGGCGCAAGTGGAAGCGCTCGCGATGCGTCAGAGCTCCGCCATCGAGGCTCTCAAGGGAGCACTTCGGTTGTTCATGAATCCTGATGAGTTCGGCGACGGCGCGCTGGCCTGAGCCCGATGAACGGGCGACTGATGAAGCTGAACGTCCTCCGCGCGGTTCTTTCTCCGATCACCAGCCTGCGTGCGGTCGGGCTCAGACTCCGTCACGGCAGACTGCTGACGCATGACGAGGCGTGGCGCCAAGCGAGGCTTCGCACGCACCCTGACGAGCTCCCCTACTGGCCACGCGCTGGCGACAAGGGACTGCGAGAGTGATCCTGGGCCATCTGTAGAGGCGCACCCGAGGAGCACTGCTGGCGGGTGCGCCGCCCCACAGCCGACCTGCCGGCGGCGGTCACTGATCGGCGGAGTTCAGCAGGTACGGCACGCTGGTGGGGCGTTAGGACCAACCGTGGCCGCACCGTCTTCGCATGGCCCTGACCAGCAAGATCACGAACTGCAGTGGTGTGGTCGGCGCCTTTCGCTGCCCCCATGTGGGTGTGTCTGCCGTCCCACTCGCGTGGTGTCACATCTGACGCGGCTGCGGTGTCCCTATTACGGAAGCCGAGAGAAGGGATCGTGAGGATGAAGGCCGTCATCGTGTGCGCCTCCGTGTCGCACGGCAATACGCGTCGTGTCGCCGACAGCATGGCCCAGGTGCTGGTGGCGAAGGTCGTCTCTCCCGAGCAGGCCGACCCGGCGGAGCTGGCCAGCGCCGACCTCGTGGGATTCGGCTCAGGCATCTTCTATCAGAGGCTCCACCCCCGCCTGACCGACCTCGTCACGGCACTGCCGCCCACCGGGAGGGGCCGGGCGTTCGTGTTCGCCACCAGCGGGCTCCCCGAGATTCCGCCGGTGCCTTTCACCGGTCCTCTGGTCAAGCTCCTGGAAGGCAAGGGCTTCGAGGTGGCTGGGACCTTCTCGTGCCGAGCGTTGGACACCATGGGGCCCTTCAAGCTCGTCGGAGGCATCAACAAGGAGCGCCCGAACGCCGGGGACCTGGCCGCCGCGCGATCGTTCGCTGAGCGGCTGCGGGACGGGCGAGAGCCAGCGGCCTGACGACCCGTACATCCTTTTGACGGGACACATACGCAACACCCGTTGCCCGCCCAGTGATCAACACGGCACGATTGCTCCCGTAACGCCACGTGAAGAGCGTTCTGACCCACCGCTGTCGTGGCACTCGTCCTGCAGGGGGATTCCTTGAACAAGAGGAAGCTGGCCGCGGCGACCGTCCTGTGCGCCGCCCTGCTCACCACTGCGACCGCGCCCGCCTCCGCCACCGCGGCGGACGGGCCATCCGACAACGGCGGCGCGTTCCTCACGCAGACCACGCCGAAGGACGCGGCGACCGTCGAGAAGCTGGCCCGCGAGCGCGCCGAAGAGGTCCACGCCCGGACGCCGGCGAACAAGCTGTGCACCGGCACCTGGACGCACGCCGTGTCCACCGTCACCTTCCAGCGCGCGTCGGGCGGCACCCTCGCCTGGGGCTTCAAGCTGTCCAACACGGCCCGCGCGAACCTCGGTCCGACGGTCACGGTGACGATGCCGTACGCGTACGTCAACGGCAAGGCCGTCAACCCGCCGTACGGCCCGCACACGGCGATCAGCACGTACAACTTCCACGGCAGCATGAACAAGTACCAGCACGTCGGCGGCGGCTCCGGCACCATCGCCACCGGCAACAAGCTGACCTTCTACTGGTTCCTGAAGGGCTCCAAGCCCAACTCCGCCGCCGACCGTTACATCACCTGCCAGGTCCCGAAGCCCGGAAGCGCGTGAGCACCTCATGAACAGCAGCCGTACACCCCGCCCCACCGCCCGTATCCTCGACGGCCGCCGCGAACTCGTCGTCCACGGCCTGTCGCTGGAGGGGGACTCGTTCACCCTCCGCTACACGGTCACGCCGCCGCTCCCCCAGGGAGACGAAGGCGAGTCGCCTGTCCTGCTCGCGCTGGAGGCCCGCGACGACGTCGGCAACGAGTACACGGACTGGGGCGGGGCGTACGGCCTGAGCGAGGACGGCGGCCACACGGACGGCACGATCACGGGGCAACCCGCCGTCGCTCCGTCGGCTCGCGTGCTCACCGTCCGCCTCACCTTCCTGCGGGAGGGGCGGGAGTACCCCTGCGAGCTCGATCTGGAGGTGCCGGGGGCGCTCCCGGAGTCCGGCTGACAGCGTGGCAACGGGTGCACCTGCAACGCCCGGTCCGGAGGAAGCGGCGGGAGCAGAAGAGCCGCCCTGGGAGAATTCTGGGAGACGATCTCCTCCCAACCGCCTCCCCAGACCGACGCAGCCCCACGCATACCAAGCCGCTGACCTGCGCTGTTGCCAAAATGGCCAGGCCGCGAGCCCTGCCGAACCTCATTCGGGACGTAGAGGTCGCGGGTTCAAATCCCGCCCCCCCCGACAGCTGAAACACCAGGTCAGGGCCGGTCTCCCTTCGGGGAGACCGGCCCTGTTCGCGTTGCGTTTCGGATGTGGGGTGTCAGCCGGGTGTGATCTTGGTCGGCAGACCTGTGCTTCGGAGGCGCGTTGCTGCAACAGCCGGTCGAGGACCGGCACGGAGGAGCGTGGGGCGAGCGGGAGTCGCGCGTCGAGGGACTCCTCCCAGACCTCCGTGAGCTGGGTCACGAGCGTGGCGCGCATGGTGTCGGTGACGTAGCTGTACCGGGCCGGCAGATGGCCTCGTGGCTCATGCGGTCGTCCATCTACACCTTCGGGGTGCCGAGCTCGTCCATGCGCGTGCGGTGTCCGTGGCGGGTGAGCCGGTCTTTGATCGGGAGCCAGCACTCCGCAGCTCTGCCGGCGGCACCGCGCCCCCGCACGGGGACGCCGGGCCAGGGTCCTCCGGTGACGGGGACGGGGTGAGCGATGGCGGGCGCCCTGGGCGGACCAGCCGGTGGCGGACGGGGTCATGGGCAGTCCACCCGCACAGGCGCATCCTGCGAGGTGGCGTCCAGCCCATCGCGCTCCGGTACAACCGTCCACTGTTTCCACCGGGGTCGGCAGCGCCGGGAGCCACGGGCGCGTTCCCGTCGTTCCGCGGGTACGTTCACGATCCACATGGGCGACTCGGCGCGCAGGCTGGACGGAGAGCTGAGCGCAGCGGCCTGCGGCGGTGGCCCCGTCCGGGCTGGTGGCGTTCGGGAAGAGGGCCACTCGGGGGCCGCCTACCCGCCCTACCTCCGCACCTGAATCAGCGCGTGAGTGCCACTGGTACGCCAGGCGTCCCCGGACCGCTCGAGAGCGGCCACCGTTCCCTCTTCCAGGCCGACAATGACGTCGGACTTCAGGGTCCGGAGCGCTGCGACGGCCCCCGGGAAGTACGTGGTGAGATCGGCGAAGGACGCCGTGGCGTGCCACAACTGGTCGCCCACCAGGCGACGGTAGTTGAGGTCGCCCTTCAGGATGGTGAGCGCGGCGCTCTCGAACTCGCCGCGCAGGTCCTCCGGCATCTCCCCGTACGGCTGCGGAGCGCAGAAGAACCAGTGGGCGCGCACCTCCAGGTTTCCCGCCGCCATGGCCTTCCACAGCCGGCCGCCGATCCTGCCGGCTTCACCGGGCGCCTCGACGAGGCGACGAAGGCAGTCGACGACGTCAGCCGTCATCGCGTCGGAGACGTAGTAGGGGTAGGGCTTCACGTGAAGCACGACCCGGTCGGCGTGCCGCTGTTCGAGGAGGTGGTCGATGAGGATCAGGTCGGGGATCAGCTCTCGACCCGCGTTGTCCGCCACCACGGCGACCGTAGAGCCCGCTCCGACCGGCAGAAGCCGCCACAGCAGGGCGCTGTCGTCGGCGACCAACGCGGGGGCGGCGGCATCTCCGACCTCCGGCCCCCCTGCCGCGACGCGGAAGCCGAGGTCCGCGCGGTTGCCCCAGAGGGAGGCGTGGAGCAGGGCCGTGGCCCGCTCCTCGGCCGACGCGTTCGCGAGCGCGTCCAGGGCGCGCAGCTCCTCTTCCACCGCGTCGCCTTCCAGTTCGGCCTCCTTGAACGGCGCGAACGGGTCGACTCCCTGCCATGGGCCGGTACTGAAGTACCCGACCGCACCGAGGAGCCTTCGGTAGAAGTAGCTCTCCGCCCACAGGAACGGGGCGTCGTGCCAGGAGCGGCCGAAGTGCTCCTGCCCCGAGACCGCCCAGAGCTCGTGGTCGCGTTCCGCGGGGGCCAGTGGTTCGACAACACCGTTGGTGATCTCGTCCAGCAAGGCGTCGAGGGCCTCGTGCTGGCGTCGGCTGTACGGGAACGCGTCTCGCACCTGCTGGACAAGAGCAGGGTGGCGCTTGGCCAGCACACCCCAGGCGAACGAACCGGGCTCGTTGCCCAGGATGACCGGAGCATTCGACGCGGCGGCCGATGTGGCGGTATTGGCCGCCTCTTCACCCGAGGCGCGGGAGGTCTTCTCTGTCATGGTGTCCAAGCCCTTCGTTTCCTGCGACGCTTCCCGGAGTACGGATACGAGCCTTCGAGATCTTCTGACCTGTGCACCAAGCCGGGCTCCGGAACGGGTATCGGGAGGCAGGGGGCTGGTGTCGGCGAGGCCGAGGGCGTTGGAACGCCGACGGAGTCCCAGAAGCGCTGCCGCACCTCCGCTTCGCTCCGTTCCAACGCCGAGCAACACCTGGGAGTCCGGCGCGACGACGATCTCCTCGCCCTGGGCCTCCCCGTCGGACACCCCCCGGTC
This sequence comes from Streptomyces sp. NPDC043746, assembly GCF_056436485.1. Lineage (NCBI taxonomy): Bacteria > Bacillati > Actinomycetota > Actinomycetes > Kitasatosporales > Streptomycetaceae > Streptomyces > Streptomyces sp. NPDC043746. The sequence continues at coordinate 115,287 of NZ_JBWKCM010000012.1, forward strand.
GCTGACGCCGAGGTAGGACGCGAAGCCACGCACGCTCCGACGCGTCGCGAGCCGCAGAGCGTGCCTCCCGTCCGGTCCAGCGCTGCACTGTGGCCACCGAAGCTCCTTCGACCCACACCCGCGACGGTAACAGCGTAGGGCGGTCTGACCAGCGGCGTAGGGCCTTCACCACGACGGGAGTTCAGCACGGATGCGACACCTGGGCCATCCCGGCCAGGTCTGACCGAGGGCACACCCGCGGACTGGCCGACGGCGGTTCCGCATCGCGAGTGCGACACCACGGCAGCCCGCTGCCCGCCGCGGCTCGGCAGTCTGCTCTCCGAAACCCTGGCAGGGCTTCGGACGGTCAGGCGATCGGGTCGAGCCGACCGGCGCACGCCGTGCGGCTCGGTCTCCAGGGCGCTGCTCGCCGGGCCGCCGTGCTGTGGGGGCTCGGGCCCCCGCTGGGGGCTCCTGGTCACCTGGCTGCGAGCGCCGTCCGGTGGAGCGCCCGCCCCTCACTCCGCCCTGGTGTAGGTCAGGCTCTCGCCCGACCCCGTCGTCGCCCGGCGCAGGGTGCCGTCCGGGAGAAGGGTCAGCTCGGTGGGCTTCCCCGGAGAGCAGGAGGAGGCCGGGCGGCCCACGGAGACGGTGGACGGCCCGATGAGGACCGGTTCGTCGGCGGCGGGCCGGGCGGCCAGGGAGGCGGTGAACTCGCAGTAGTACGTGGCACCGAGAGCCAGGGGGCCTTCGGCGGTGAGGGAGAGGACCTGGCCTCCGACCGCACCTTGACGGATGGTCAGCCTGCGGCTGGATGACCCCCGTTCGCCGGGGAGGGAGGCGGTCCAGGTGCCGAGGTAGCCCTCGGGGACGGCCCCCTCGTCTCGGGTGCCGGCCGGATCGCCGGAGGGGCCGGTGGAGGTCCCGGCGGAGCCCTCGGTGGAGGAGGCGGACGGGCCGGGCGTGGGGGTGTCGGCGTCCTGGTGGTTGATGAACGCGTACACGGACCCGCCCGCCCCGATCGCCACGACGAGTGCGACCGCGACGAGCGCGACGGTCGCCCCGGTGGAGCGGCGCACAGGCGCGGGGGCGGTCGCCGGGGTGAAGTACGTGGGCGGGAGAGGGGTGGTGTAGGAGGGCCCGGGGTCGTAGCCGTGCCCGTACGGGGGGTGGTGCGCTCCCGCGTACGGGGGCGCCGCCGGGGCGGGCGGGAGAGCGGCGGGCGTGGCCGGTGCGACCGGGGGAGCCGGGGCCGGGACGGGGGCGGCCTGGGTGGGGAGCGCGTGGACGGGGGAGGGGGGAGCGGCGGGGGGTGTCGGTGCGACCGGGGGAGCCGGGGCCGGGACGGGGGCGGCCTGGGTGGGGAGCGCGTGGACGGAGGAGGGGGGAGCGGCGGGGGGTGTCGGCTGCTCCGGGTCCTCCGCGTCGAGCAACCCCACCGCGTGTCGGCCGAGTTGGGCTATGAGGGAGGCGGGGAGCCAGGGTTCGTCCGGCTCCGCATCGCCCAGCCGGGCCAGCAGCTCGCCGGGGGTGGGCCGGGCGGCCGGGTCCTTGGCCAGGCACTCCCGTACGACGTCGGCCAGCTCCGCCGGGACGCCGGTCAGGTCCGGGTCCTCCTGGGCGATCCGGAACATCAGGGCGTGCGCCCCGCCGCTCTCGGCCGTACCGAAGGGGAAGCGGCCGGTCGCCGCGTACGCGAGCACGGAGCCGAGGCAGAACACGTCACACGCCGGTGTCACCCGCTCGCCGCGCACCTGCTCCGGGGCCATGAAGCCGGGCGAGCCGATCATCGCCCCGGTGCGGGTGAGGTCGCCGTCGGCCAGGGGCTCCAGGGCACGGGCGATGCCGAAGTCGATGACCCGGGGGCCGTCGATGGTGAGCAGCACGTTGGACGGCTTCAGGTCGCGGTGGATGAGCCCGGCGCGGTGGATGTGCTGGAGGGCGTGGGCGAGCCCGGAGCCGAGGAGCTGGACGGAGCGCAGCGGCAGGGGGCCGTACGCGCCCGCGTCGGTGAGGGGCGCGCCGGGGCGGCCGGAGACGATGCGGTGGAGGGAGGGGCCGGCGACATAACCGGTGGCGACCCAGGGGACCGGGGCCTCGGTGTCGGAGTCCAGGACCGGGGCGGTCCAGGCGCCGCCGACCTGGTGTGCGGCCCGGACCTCCTGCCGGAAGCGGGCGCGGAACTCGGGCTGCTCCGCGAGTTCGCGGCGGACGAGCTTGAGGGCGACGGTGCGGCCCCGGTCGGAGCGGGCGAGGAAGACCTGGCCCATGCCGCCTTCGCCCAGGCGGCCCAGGAGGCGGTAGGCGCCTATGCGGTGCGGGTCGTCGGGCCCGAGCTTGTCCATGTGCGCTTCCTCCCCCTGCGACCGCACGAGGATAGCGCCGCCCGGCGGGGGCCTGTCCCTCGTACGAGAACGGCCCCTGCCCGGACGGGTCCGGCGCGCCTGCCCAGCCCGTCCGGCGTGGAAGGCGGTGGTGCGCCCGCTCTCCCCGTCGGCGTGGACGCCTGGGACCCGACACCCTGCCGACCCGCGCGCCCAACGCCGTACAACATGGCCATGGAGACCGCCCCCACCAGCACCTACGCTCCCCGCATGACCCCTCATGCCCCTCATGCCCCGTACGCCGACCCCGCGGCCGGTGCGGCCGTGAAGGCCGCGGACCGCGCGCACGTGTTCCACTCCTGGTCCGCCCAGGGCCTCATCGACCCGCTCGCCGTGGCGGGCGCCGAGGGGGCCTACTTCTGGGACTACGACGGCAACCGCTATCTGGACTTCACCAGCGGGCTCGTCTACACCAACATCGGCTACCAGCATCCCACCGTGGTCGCCGCGATCCAGGAGCAGGCGGGCAGGCTCGCCACGTTCGCGCCCGCGTTCGCCATCGAGGCGCGCTCCGAGGCCGCACGCCTCATCGCCGAGCGCACCCCGGGCGACCTGGACAAGATCTTCTTCACCAACGGCGGGGCCGAGGCCGTCGAGAACGCCATCCGCATGGCCCGGCTGCACACCGGGCGCCCGAAGGTGCTCTCCGCCTACCGCTCCTACCACGGCGCCACCTCCACCGCGATCAACCTCACCGGCGACCCGCGCCGCTGGCCCTCCGACAGTGGTTCGGCCGGAGTGGTCCACTTCTGGGCGCCGTTCCTCTACCGCTCGCCGTTCTACTCCGAAACCGAGGCGGAGGAGTGCGCCCGCGCGCTCCAGCACCTCCAGGACACGATCGCCTTCGAGGGCCCGGCGACCGTCGCCGCGATCATCCTGGAGACCGTCCCCGGCACGGCCGGCATCATGACGCCTCCCCCCGGCTATCTGGCGGGCGTGCGCGAGATCTGCGACCGGTACGGGATCGTCCTCGTGCTCGACGAGGTGATGGCCGGATTCGGGCGTACCGGCGCCTGGTTCGCCGCCGACCACTTCGGCGTCGTACCGGACCTGCTGACCTTCGCGAAGGGCGTCAACTCCGGTTACGTACCCCTCGGCGGCGTCGCCATCAGCGCGGAGATCGCCGCGACCTTCGAGACCCGCCCCTACCCCGGCGGCCTCACCTACTCCGGCCACCCGCTCGCCTGCGCCGCCGCCGTCGCCACGATCGGGGTCATGGAGGACGAGGGGGTCGTCGAGAACGCGGCCCGGATCGGGGAGACCGTCCTCGGCCCCGGCCTGCGCGAACTGGCCGAACGCCACCCCTCGGTGGGCGAAGTGCGCGGCCTCGGCGCTTTCTGGGCGCTGGAGTTGGTGCGGAACCGGGAGACCCGCGAGCCACTCGTCCCGTACAACGCCTCGGGCGAGGCGAACGCCCCGATGGCGGCCTTCGGGGCGGCAGCGAAGAAGCAGGGGCTCTGGCCGTTCATCACCATGAACCGCACCCACGCCGTCCCCGCCTGCAACGTCACCGAGGCCGAGGCGAAGGAGGGGCTGGCGGCCCTGGACATCGCGCTCGCGGTGGCCGACGAGCACACGGTGTAGCCGTACGGGCACTCTCCCGCACCGCCGGCGCCCCCGTCCTGCCCGAGACCGGGCACGGCGGGGGTGCTGCCTTAAGGTGACCCGAGCCGAAAAACGGCCGAGGACGGCCGGGCACGGCTGATGAACGGGAAGGGCCGCCCATGGGGCCGAGCGGAGGTGTGACCCGCAGTACGCTGCGCCAGCAGATCGCCGACGCGCTGCGCGACGAGGTGCTGGCCGGGCGGCTCCGTCCGGGCCGGGCGTTCACCGTCAAGCAGATCGCGGAGCAGTACGGGGTCTCCGCGACCCCCGTCCGCGAGGCGCTGTTCGACCTCTCCGCGCAGGGCCTGCTCTCCTCCGACCAGCACCGCGGCTTCCAGGTCCACGAGTTCACGATCCGGGACTACCGGGCGATGGTGGAGGCCCGCTGCCTCGTCGTCGAGGGCATCTTCCGCTCCCCGGCCGACCAGGTCGCCGTCCGGGCCGAGGCGCTCGCCGCGATCCGCCGCCGGGCGTCGGAGGCCGTCCGCGCGGCGAAGGGCGGCGATCTCGATGTACTGATCGGGTACGACCTCCGCTTCTGGCGGGAGCTGGGGGCCTTCGTCCTCAACCCGTACATCAGCGCCTTCCTCACCAAACTCCGCGTCCAGGCCTGGGTGTTCACCGTCCACCGGCTGCGCGGCGAGCACGCGGACGAGCACGTGCTGTGGTTCGGCCACGAGGAGCTGGTCGAGGCGATCGCGGCCCGCGACGAGGCACGGGTGCTCGCCGTGATGCAGGACTACTACGCGCACGCCCTGGCCTGGGCGGACCACCTGGAGGCCCAGGAGGCGCGGAGCCCGGCCCCGGAGTAGCGCCCGCTCACGTCGGCGTCGCGGCCGCCCGCGCGCTGCCGGGGCCCTGTGCGCGGGGTTCACCTCGCATTACGCTGTTCCGACGATCGCCGAACCCGTTGGAGAGCGAGACTTCGTGGCCTGTGACCTGTGGCTGGTCCCCCTCGTCGATGTGCTGTGCCACAGCCCCGACAACCCCTTCGCCGAAGAGATCGCCGTCTACGACCAGGCGCTGAACGACGCGGGCCTGCCGTCCGTCCCCGTCTTCGCCTACATGCCCGGCCTCAACGGGGACGTGGCCCCGGTGGCGGGTTTCGACTACGACGCCCTGCACTATCTGCGCCGCGCCTACCTGCTCCAGCTGAGCGGTCTGGCCGTCACCCCGGTCGAGGGCCTCGGCGGTGACTACGAACAACTGCTGGAGATGTTCGAGCAGACGGCCCAGCAGTCGCACCTGGTCTGGCACTACGACCACGCGGGGGCGTACGTCCCGGTCGACTTCCCGGCCCCGCTCTCGAACGACGCCCTGCTGGCGGGCGGCGGCCCTCTGGGCTCCGCGCACGGCCTGCTGCGGGAGCTGGAGTACGTGGCCCCGACCATCGGCATCGACCCGGCCAACCCCCCGGCCGCCCCGCAGCCGCCCCCGGGCCCCACGACCCTGGAGGAACCGGCGAGCCCGGTTCCGTACGACGACAGCCCGTTCGCGAGGGAACGCCACGTCTGGCTGGGCCTGCACGCGGCAGCAACCCGCTCCCTGGCCCAAGGCTCCATGATCATCTTCAGCTGAACGCGCCCTCGGGCTTCCCACCCCGTCCGCGCAACCAGGACCGCCCCGCCCGCACCACCAGGACCACCCCATCCGCACCACCAGGTCCATTCCGCCCGCGCACACCAGGCGCGCCCGCCCGCGCAACCGGGCGCGCCCGTCCGCACAGGCCGGCCCGCCCGGCGCTGGGGGACGGAACCCCTCACGGGGCGGCTCCCGCGCCTGCCGGGCCGCCCCGGGGGTCGGCTCCAGCCCGTCCGGACGCCCCCTCAGCCCGTCCGGACGCCCCCGGCCTTCCGGCGCCCGAGGACGCGGGGCCCGGCGGTGCGACCCCGCACCACCGCCAGCCCCGGCCCGACTATCGCGGCGGCGCCTCCGGGGGCCGCTGCCGGGGCATGTTCGGCCGGGCCGCCACGGACGGCATCGAGAACCGCCCCGGCAGCACCCCCGGCTCGGCCCGCCCTCCCGCACTGCCGGAGACCAGCGCCTGCGTCCCCATGGGCGCGGGCCCCGCCCGGAACTCCACCATCCAGTCCGCCGTCTCCGACCGCACCAGCTCCGTGATGTCCTCGGAGAACCGCCGCAGCACCCCCAGGCACCGCTCCGCCGCCTCGCTGGCGGTCCCCTCGGTCGGGCCGAGGGTCTCCCGTACGCACTCCGAGGCCCAGTCGAACTGGAGTACTTGGAGCCGCCGCTGCACGGCCTGGGCCGTGGCGAGGTTCCTTATCCAGCCGGAGGTCAGTCCGAAGTACCGGTCGCAGGCCATGCAGGCCGCGCCCAGCAGGAGCGACAGATACCCCCACCCCGCCGACCCGCTGAGCGTCCCGGTCAGGTCGAGCAGCGGCAGCGCGGTCCCCGCGACGACCCCGGCGGCCGTGCCCCACCGCAGGGCCCGGGCCCCCCGGCGCTTCCACACCCGGTCCGCCAGATACCAGTCGGCCGTCGCGAGGGCGCCGGACTCGACCCAGCGGTACAGCTCGTCGAGCCGCTCGGCGGGCTCGCCCCAGTCGCCGAGGGGGAAGGGCCGCCCGGTCAGGTCCCGCCCGCCGGACCCGCCGTCACCCTCCGGCTCGCCCCGGCCCCGGGACCCGCCGCTGCCCACCGCGCGGCCGCCGCGGCCGCCGCGCCCGCCGGCCCCGGCGGCCCCTCCCGCGCCTCCGACGGCGCCGGGCCCTGCGGCTCCCGCGATCCCTGAACCAGAAGCGGAACAATCCACTCGGCTCTCACCGGAACCCGCGCCGGACTCCTTGCGGGGCGGCCCCTCGGGCTGCATCTCCGGCTGACTCACCGGGGCACTCCTCTGCACTCTGTGCACTCTGACGGGCGGGGAGAACGCGGACGGAAGGCGCGCGGGACTCCCCCTGAGTAACTGTGTGTCACCAAACATGCGCGCACGCGTATCGATGTGCACGCCCTTCCTACCGCCGAATGGTGGGCTGTGATGCCGAAATCGAGGGATTCCCATCTGCATGGGGCCGCTGGTCAGGTATAGGACCCTCCGCGACGGTTGACGAACCTCACCCGAAAGAGTTGGCCCCCGTCCGTTCCCGGCGGGTGGAGCGCGGTGACCGGGGAGCACGTAGGCTCGGCTTACCGAAACATCTGTCGTCGAAATGCCAGGAGTGACCGTGATTCCCGGTGGTGGCCAGCCCAACATGCAGCAGTTGCTCCAGCAGGCCCAGAAGATGCAGCAGGACCTCGCCGCCGCCCAGGAGGAGCTGGCGCGGACCGAGGTGGACGGCCAGGCAGGCGGAGGCCTCGTCAAGGCCACCGTGACCGGCTCCGGCGAGCTGCGGGCCCTGGTGATCGATCCGAAGGCGGTGGACCCGGAGGACACCGAGACGCTCGCCGATCTCGTGGTGGCGGCCGTCCAGGCGGCCAACGAGAACGCGCAGGCGCTGCAGCAGGAGAAGCTCGGCCCGCTGGCCCAGGGCCTGGGCGGCGGCTCGATCCCGGGCCTGCCGTTCTGACACCGCCGGTAGCCGCCCGGAGCTGACGCCGGGGGCCTATTGGTACCGCCCCGTACCCACTACGGTACGGAGCGGAGAGCAAAGGAAAGAAAGGCGTTCCGTTGTACGAAGGCGTGGTTCAGGACCTCATCGACGAACTGGGCAGGCTGCCCGGCGTCGGTCCCAAGAGCGCGCAGCGGATCGCCTTCCACGTCCTGCAGGCCGAACCCACCGACGTGCGCCGTCTGGCCCATGCCCTCCTGGAGGTCAAGGACAAGGTCCGGTTCTGCGCGGTGTGCGGCAACGTCGCCCAGCAGGAGCAGTGCGGGATCTGCCGGGACCAGCGCCGCGACCCGAGCGTCATCTGTGTGGTCGAGGAGCCGAAGGACGTCGTGGCGATCGAGCGGACGCGTGAGTTCCGCGGCCGTTACCACGTCCTGGGCGGGGCGATCAGCCCCATCGAGGGCGTCGGCCCGGACGACCTGCGCATCCGTGAGCTGCTGGCCCGGCTCGCGGACGGCTCCATCACGGAGCTGATCCTCGCGACCGACCCCAATCTGGAGGGCGAGGCCACCGCGACGTACCTGGCGCGGATGGTCAAGCCGATGGGCCTCAGGGTGACCCGGCTGGCCAGCGGTCTGCCGGTCGGCGGCGATCTGGAGTACGCCGACGAGGTCACGCTGGGCCGCGCGTTCGAGGGGAGGCGGCTGCTCGATGTCTGAGACCGGAGCCGTACGTGCCGCCCTCCCCCGGCGCTCCCCCGCAACGTCGTCCGCTTCACCGTCTGTGACCGCGCCCACGGGAGGTCCCCACGATGTCTGACGCCACGCTGAACTCCGTCACGCAGGACCCGGGCGACTTCGCCGTCCAGATCGCGGACCAGATCAAGACGTTCATCGTCGCGGTCACCGAGGTCTCCAAGGTGGAGGAGCCGGAAGAGGCCGTTCCGGTCCTGCTGCTCCAGGTTTCGCAGCTCCTGCTCGCGGGCGGCCGCCTCGGTGCGTACGAGGACGTCCTCCCCGACGAGCGGTACGAACCGGACCTCGGCGCCGAGCCGGACGCGGACGGCCTGCGCGAGCGGTTCGCCGCCCTGCTGGAGCCGATCGACGTCTACTCCGAGGTCTTCGACCCGTACGAGCCCCGCAAGGCCCCGGTCCCGCACCGCATCTCCGACGACCTGGCCGACCTGGTCACCGACCTCTCCCACGGCCTCGCCCACTACGAGGCGGACCGCACGGCCGAGGCGCTGTGGTGGTGGCAGTTCTCCTACTTCTCCAACTGGGGCTCCACCGCCTCCGCCGCCCTCCGCGCCCTCCAGTCCCTGGTCGCCCACATCCGCCTCGGCCAGCCCCTGGAAGAGCTCGACGGCCTGGACACCGACCAGGACCCGGGCGAGGAGGACCTCGCCGAGGAGGCGGGCCGCGTGATGCTGGAGGAGATCGCGGGGCCATTGGGGCTGCGGCCGGTGAAGTAGCCGGTACGCCGGTGAATCAGCCGGTTCCGGGTTCATGCCTGTCCGGTGCCGGTACCAGGTCCACGCCTGCCCGGGGCCGGTTTCGGCCCGGTCGCCAGGCCGAGGAAACTCGGCGGCGGCTCCCGCACACCCCTGTTAGCCTCCACCTGCCCCGTGATCATCGGGGGTGGCACCGGGGAGGGGACAGCGCGTGATGGGACGTACGGGACAGGGACGGGCGAGACGGGCGGCCGCGATCGCCGTGGTCGCCGCCGGGACGGTGCTGGCGACGCCGGGCACCGTACTGGCCGCGGCGTCCGGCACACTCCTGCCGAAACAGCCGCTCACCGCCGACCTGGGGACGGGCGGCGCACCGTGCGTCTCCGGTGACGAGCGGGCCTATGTGCGGTCCGTGCCGCAGCTGTCCGCGCGGCTGTACGGCCCCGGCGGCGGACAGCCGGATGAAGCGAGCCGGGTCCAGGGCGAGTTCGAGGCGTGGTGGCAGGGCGAGGGCGGCGCCGAGGAGCGCGTGACCCTCACCACCACGACCAAGCACGACACCGCCCCGTTCAGCTGGCAGTTGCCCAGCACCATCCCCGAGGAGACCGTCATCGCCTGGCGGGTGCGCGCCGTCAACGACGCCGGGGCATCGGCCTGGAGCAGCGAAGGGGCGGGCACGCCCTGCGAGTTCGTCTACGATCGCACGGCGCCCGACGCCCCGGTCGTCACCTCCTCCGACTACCCGGACGACGACACCTGGACGCCGGGGACCGGTGTCCGGGGGACGTTCCGTTTCACGGCACAGGCCGACGACGTCGTCGCCTACAGCTACTCCTTCATCGGCGGCCCCTCGAAGACCGTCGCGGCCGGTGCCGACGGGGCGGCCGAGATCAGCTTCGTCCCGCAGCAGTCCGGCGTCCAGGTCCTCTCCGTACAGGCGCAGGACCGCGCGGGCAACCGCGGCCCGAGGAGCGACTACACCTTCCGGATCGGGTCCGGCCCCGCCCCGGTGGCGCAGTGGAAGCTCACCGACGCGGCGGGCTCCCGCCGGGCCGCCGCGGAGACCGGTACCGCCGCCCGCGCCGGCGCGGGGGTCGCCTTCGGCGCGCCCGCGCCCTCCGGCACCCCGCTCACCTCCACCGCCTCGCTCGACGGATCGGGTCACGGCTTCCTGACCCCGGGGACCCCGGTCGTCACCGGCACCGGGAAGGACTTCGCCGTGGGCGGCTGGGTTCGCCCGGCGCGCGTGGACGGCACCCGTACGGTCCTCTCGCAGGACGCGGGCACGGCACGCGCCTTCACCCTGGGCCTGACCCAGGCCGGGGCCGCCCCCGTCTGGTCCTTCACCGTCGGCGGAGCCCGTGTCTCCGGCGGTCTGCCCGCCGTCGGCGAGTGGGCCTATGTGCTGGGGCAGTACGACGCGGGGACCGGCACAGCACGGCTGTACGTGAACGGCCGCGCCGTCGGCGAGGAGACGGCCGTCACCCCCGTGGCGGGCGAGGGCTCCTTCCAGATCGGCCGGGCGCGCGGCGCGCAGGGCTACCGGGACCGCTGGCAGGGCGAGATCGGTGACGTACGGGTGTACGACCGGATCGTCGTGGCCTCCGAGGTGAAGGACCTCGCCACCCGTGCCGCGCGGCGGCTCGGCCACTGGGCGCTCGACACCGCGCCGGACGGCCTCGCTCCGGAGGAGGGCGGCGGCGCACCGCTGAAGCTGGGCCCCGGCGCCTCGCTCTACCGCCTCGACGACCCGTGCGACCCGCTGGACCTGGAGTGCGGCCATGACATGCCGCTGGAGATGGACGGCGACGGCCACCTCCGCCTCGATGGCGTCTCGGGCCACGCGGCCACGGACGCGCCTGTGGTCGACACCTCGGGGAGCTTCACCGTCAGCGCCCGGGTCCGGCTCACCGACGACGAGCCGGCGACGCCGATGACCGCGATCTCCCAGGGCGGCGAGCACGGCGACGCCTTCAAGGTGCGCTTCGACCCGGAGAACTCCAGCTGGGACCTGGTGATGTCGCACGCCGACGCACCTGGCGCGCCGCAGACCGTGCTGCGGCGGATCGAGTCGCCGGACGGCAACTGGGGGGCGGGCCACCGGGTGACCGTCGTCTATGACGCCTCCGTCAAGCAGGTGTCCTTCTATCTGGACGGGGTGAAGTACGAGGAGGGCGGCACGGCGGACTTCGCCGCGGCCTGGAAGAGCACGGGCGGGCTCCAGATCGGCCGGGGCCGTACCGCGGACGGGTGGGGCGAGTATCTGCACGGTGCGGTGGACAGCGTGTTCGCCTACGAGGGGGCGCTGTCCGAGGAGGAGATCCGCCAACTGCCGTACCTGCGGGCTACCAGCCCCTGATCGTCGGCCGTCGTCGCTGACCGCCGTCGGAAGCCACCGCCGTCGGAAGCCACCGCCGCCCCGCCGCCCCCGGCCGGGGGGGGGGGGGTGCACAGGGGTGGTTGTGGCGACACCAACCGCAGACCCCAACCCCCCTGAACCGCTCCATTCCCCCCCCCCTCCCCCCGCCTCCCCTGGAGGGGAGGAG
>NZ_JBWKCM010000012.1:126769-156441 GCF_056436485.1 Streptomyces sp. NPDC043746
CCCTTTTTTTGGTTTTCTCCCCCCCCACCCCCCCCCCCCCCCCCCGCCCCCCCCCCCCCCCCCCCCCCCCCCCCCCCCCGCCCCCCCGGTGGCGCACAGTGGTGCGTATGACGACACCACTCGCAGACCCGACCCCCGCTGAACTGCTCCGTTCCCTCGCCCGTACCCGCGCCTCGCTGGACGGGGAGGAGGTCACGTACTGGTGGACCGGAGACGTGTACTCCTGGGCCCCCGATGAGCCCTACCGGCGGGTCTTCGGCTTCGAGGGGCTCAATGTCGCCCGCCTGGTCCAGGACGCCGAGGCCGGGCCCGACGCGTATCAGCTGCTGACCCGGGAGGCCGCCTTCTACCTGGACCCGGCCTCCCGCGAGATCCTGGAGACCTGGCAGGACCGGCCGGTGGTGCACGTCTGGAACGACCCGGCCAACCAGAAATGGCGGCCCTTCCCGATCCCGGTGACCGAGCTGGGCGGGCAGGTCTGCTTCAGTCTGGAGATCCCGCTCGCCTACCCCTCGCCGCTCCCGGTGGCCCAGTACCCCGACCACTCGGCGGGGGACACCTACAAGGCGCTGGAGCTCTTCCAGTTCTTCGCCGACCGCGCCGACCTGGACGGGCACGCGCCGAGCGTCCCGGCCACCATGTCGTGGTCGCGGATGTCGCCGTGGCTGCCGTGGATGGCCCAGGGGCAGCGGCCCGGCGGCCTGACCTTCCACTGCCGGGGGCGCAAGCTGGGCTCGTACGACGACGTCCCGGAGCGGACGCGCGCCTATATCGCGGACCGTCATCCGGAGTTCGCCCACGCCCCGGAGGCGTGGAGCGAGCCGAACGAGACGAGCTGGACGTATTTCCGGAAGCTCAACCCACCGCGGTAGCGCGGGCTCTGCGCAGGTGGGCCCGAGGCTCAAGCCCCGAGCGGCGAGCCTCGGGCTCCGAGCTCTCTTCTGTGGGAACGGGTGGTGAGGCTCAACCCACCCTCCCTCCCTGACCTGTGCGGAGCTGGGCGGACCCGCGGGGAGAGGCCGGTCGGTGACTTTTCGTGATCAGGTTGCGCCGGAGCGTGTGCACGCTCTAAGTTCACGATCAGCGACAACCCACAATCCGTAAAACGGACAACCCCGGTGGTGCTCGCAACACCGACCGGGGTCTGACCGTCAGAGATCGCCCAGATGGAAAGCCGATCCCTATGGCTACTGCCCACATTAGTGCTGTCCTGCGCGCGCCCGCGCACCCCATGGCGAAAGCCGGTTACGGGAAGCGTCACGCGCCCGACCAGGCCCCTCCCCGCGCCACCGACTTCGCCCACCTCGAGCCGCGCGAGGCGGCCATCGCCGCGTACGTCGACCGGCTCCCCGAAGGCTCCGCCATCGGCTACAAGGTCCTTGCCGAGGAGCTTCCGGACTACGGTCAGCAGGCGTGCCGCAGCGCCCTGGACCGGCTGACCCGGGCCGGGCACCTGCGCCGGATCAAGGTGCACATCGCCGTGGCCGACGGCCAGAGGCGCTGGGTGACGCGTACGTACTTCTCCCGGACCACGCGGGACGCCGCGTGGTGGGCCGCGTTCGTGCGGTTCGTCCGGGGCGTGGACGCGCCGGGCCAGCCCCAGGCGCCCGCGCCGACCACCGCCTTCGGGGGCGCGGAACCGCACCCCGACGCGGAACCGGCACCGCAGCCGCCGTCGGCCTCCTTCGTCCCCGCCCCCTCGGCCCCCGCGCCCGAGCCCGGAGTCCGCGCCCCCCACTCCGAGTCGTACGCCCTCCTCGCCGCGCTCGGCAGTCGTGAGCCCCGGCTCCAGCTCTCCGACGGCGAGTGCGTGGAGCTCGAACACCTGGTGGGGCAGTGGCTGGCGCGTGGCGTCGGCCGGGAGCAGATCGTCCAGGCCCTGACCTCGGGGCTGCCCGTGCCCGTGCACTCCGCGCGGGCCTTCCTTCGCAGGCGACTGGAGACCAAGATGCCGCCCGCCCCCGCCCCGCAGCCGGAGAAGGACCGCCCGAGCGAGCAGATCGTGGGCGCCGTGATGATGTGCCTCTTCTGCGACGAGGACGAGACGACGACCACGCTGGACCACGGCATCTGCCCCGACTGCCACGCCGCCGTCGCCCGCGACGAGGCGGCCGGCCTCACCGGTGACGTACCGGACACCTTCCTGGCCCGTCCGCGCTCCGAGGTCGACATCGCCGCCCGCATGGCCGAACTCCGCTCGGCCGCCGTCCGCCCGGTCCTCCCGGCGCCGAGGTCGCGCGGGTGAGCGTGCGGGCTTCGCATCCGACACCGCGGAGCTCCGGGCGTATGTCGACTGAGGTCGTCGGCTGAGGGACGGCGTCCACCGGTGCCACCGTGCCCGACGCCTACGCCGACCGGTGCCACCGTGCCCGACGCGTACGCCGACCGGTGGGTCCCCGCTCGCGCGTTCCGCCCCGAAGGTGTGGGCTGGGACACAAAGAGGAGTGCGCTCCTCCGGGATGGGCAGCAGCCTCGTACGAGCAGTTCGGGTCGACACGCCGTGCCGGGTTGTGGGCGGGACATCTCACCATCTGGTAAGGACGGGTCGATTCCGGGCTGCTCGTTAAACTGAGCCGACCGCAGTAATGACTGAGCGAGGAGCGCACGTGGGCCTTGTCGTGCAGAAGTACGGAGGCTCCTCCGTAGCCGATGCCGAGGGCATCAAGCGGGTCGCCAAGCGAGTCGTCGACGCCAAGAGGAACGGCAACCAGGTGGTTGTCGTGGTGTCCGCGATGGGCGACACGACGGACGAGTTGATAGACCTCGCCGAGCAGGTGTCTCCGATGCCTACCGGCCGTGAGTTCGACATGCTGCTGACCGCGGGTGAGCGGATCTCCATGGCCCTGCTGGCCATGGCGATCAAAAACCTGGGCCACGAGGCCCAGTCGTTCACGGGCAGCCAGGCCGGTGTCATCACCGACTCGGTCCACAACAAAGCGCGCATCATCGACGTCACACCCGGCCGCATCCGGACCTCGATCGACGAGGGCAACATCGCCATCGTCGCCGGGTTCCAGGGCGTGAGCCAGGAGGGCAAGAACATCACGACGCTCGGCCGCGGCGGGTCGGACACGACCGCCGTCGCGCTGGCCGCCGCGCTGGACGCCGAGGTCTGTGAGATCTACACGGACGTCGACGGCGTCTTCACCGCGGACCCGCGGGTCGTGAAGAAGGCGAAGAAGATCGACTGGATCTCCTTCGAGGACATGCTGGAGCTGGCCGCGTCCGGTTCCAAGGTGCTGCTGCACCGGTGCGTCGAGTACGCACGCCGTTACAACATCCCGATCCACGTCCGCTCGTCCTTCTCCGGACTGCGCGGGACCTGGGTCAGCAACGAGCCGCAAGGGGACCAGAAGGTGGAGCACGCGATCATCTCCGGAGTCGCCCACGACGTCTCGGAGGCCAAGGTCACCGTCGTCGGCGTCCCGGACAAGCCGGGCGAGGCGGCCGCGATCTTCCGCGCCATCGCCAACGCCGAGGTCAACATCGACATGGTGGTGCAGAACGTCTCCGCCGCGTCGACCGGTCTGACGGACATCTCCTTCACCCTCCCCAAGTCCGAGGGCCGCAAGGCCATCGACGCCCTGGAGCGGGCCAAGGGCTCCATCGGCTTCGACTCACTCCGCTACGACGACCAGATCGCCAAGATCTCCCTGGTCGGCGCCGGTATGAAGACCAACCCGGGCGTCACCGCCGGCTTCTTCGAAGCGCTCTCCGACGCGGGCGTCAACATCGAGCTGATCTCGACGTCCGAGATCCGCATCTCGGTGGTCACCCGCGCCGACGACGTCAACGAGGCCGTGCGCGCCGTGCACACCGCCTTCGGTCTCGACAGCGACTCCGACGAGGCCGTCGTCTACGGAGGCACCGGCCGATGACCGCACGCCGCCCGTCGCTCGCGGTCGTCGGTGCGACCGGGGCGATCGGCGGCGTCATGCTCCGGATCCTCTCGCAGCACGCGGACGTCTGGGGCGAGGTCAGACTCGTCGCCTCGCCGCGCTCGGCCGGCCGGAAGCTGGTCGTGCGCGGTGAGGAGAGCGAGGTCCTCGCGCTGAGCGAGGACGTGTTCGACGGCATCGACGTGGCCCTCTTCCTCGTACCGGACGAGGTGTCCGCCCGCTGGGCTCCGATCGCCACCTCCAAGGGCGCCGTCGTGATCGACGACTCGGCGGCCTTCCGGCTCGACGACGACGTACCGCTGGTCGTCCCGGAGGTCAACCCGCACGCAGCCCGCCTCAGACCGCGGGGCATCGTCGCCTCCCCGAACTGCACCACGCTCTCGCTGATCGTCGCGGTCGGTGCGCTGCACGCCGAATTCGGGCTGCGCGAACTGATCGTCTCCTCCTACCAGGCGGTCAGCGGCGCGGGCCGGGACGGTGTCACGGCCCTGCGCGAACAGCTGTCGCTGGTGGCCGGTACGGAGCTGGGCACCCACCCCGGTGACGTACGCCGCGCCCTGGGCGACGGAGCCGGTCCGGCGGGGGGCAGCGGCGGTAGCCCGTTCGCCGCTCCCGTCGCCCTGAACGTCGTGCCGTGGGCCGGGACCGACGCCGGGGGCGGCTGGTCGTCCGAGGAGATCGCGATCCGCGAGGAGTGCCGCAAGGTGCTGGGGCTGCCGGAGCTGCGGGCCACCGCGACCTGTGTGTACGTTCCCGTCGTCGCGGCCCACTCCATGTCCGTCCACGCGCGCTTCGAGAACGAGGTCGCCGTCGACCGGGCCCACGAGATCCTGGCGACCGCTCCGGGCGTCGTCCTCTTCGACAGCCCGGCGTCCGGAGATTTCCCGACTCCGTCCGATGTCGTGGGGACCGATCCCACCTGGGTCGGGCGCGTACGGCGCTCGATGGACGATTCGCGGGCCCTGGAAATGTTCATTTGCGGGGACAATCTCCGTAAAGGTGCGGCTTTGAACGTCGCGCAGATCGCGGAATCGGTGGCCGTCGAAATTACCTCCGCCTGAGCGGGAGCGACCTGTACGGATGCCCTGACTCCGCAGGGGGCGCAGCCCTGATCTCGTTCGTATGGGTCGAATCTTTTTTGTAGAATCTGTGAACGCCCTATGAGGAATTACCTGGTCTGAACCTCTTGAACTGGGGCGTCGTCGTATCCAACGATGATCTGCCGGCCGTCTGCAACCGCGCGCAGGCCGGGCAGCGTCTACGCCGTCACTTCTCGCGCGGCGGGGGCGCTTATACGGGGCATTCAGGGCATTCGGGGAAGAGCAGGTGCGTATGAGGGCATGTCGCACAGCGTCGAACGCGGCGCCGTACGCGTACAACCCTGACGGGGGGAAGCGTGTCCAACAGGCGTGGCAGAGGTTCTCGACATCACAGTGGCGGGTCCGTTGCGGGGCGCGGCCGTGCGTCCGCTCCGGCGTCCCCGCACGCCCGGCGGTATGCCGGTGATCGCGCCCATGCCCGCCGCACGGCCGGCCCAGCTGCCCTCGCAGCGCGGGGGCGCTGAAGAGACGGTGGCAGCGGGAACCACGGTCGACCACCTCACCGAGACCTACCGCGCCCACTACCGCTCCCTGCTCGGCCTCGCGGCACTGCTGCTGGACGACACCGCGTCCTGCGAGGACGTGGTGCAGGAGGCGTTCATCCGCGTGCACTCCGCGCGCAACAGGGTCCGGGAGCCCGAGAAGACCCTGGCCTACCTCCGCCAGACCGTCGTCAACCTCTCGCGCTCCGCGCTGCGCCGCCGCATCCTCGGGCTCAAGCTGCTCTCCAAGCCGATGCCGGACATGGCGAGCGCGGAAGAGGGTGCGTACGACCAGCTGGAGCGGGATGCGCTGATCAAGGCCATGAAGGGGCTCCAGCGGCGCCAGCGCGAGGTGCTGGTGCTGCGGTACTTCGCGGACATGACGGAGGCCCAGGTCGCGGAGACGCTGGGAGTTTCGCTGGGGTCGGTGAAGGCGTACGGTTCGCGCGGTATCGCGGCGCTGCGCGTCGTGATGGAGGCCCAGGCATGAGCCGGCACGAGCACAGGCACGAGAATGACCCGACGGGAAACGGAATTGTGAACGACGTGCCGGAGAAGACTCCGCACACCGATCCGGACCGGACGGACGGAACGGATCGGCCGGACCAGCCGGGCCGACCGGACGGTCCGGCTGACGAGAGCGCGCCTGGGGAGCCGGCCGCGGCCCGGAAGCCGGAACCGGAGTCGGAGTCGGAGTCGGAGTCGGAGTCGGAGTCGGAGTCGGAACCGCGGGCTGGCGGCGGCCTCGCCGGGGACGGCCTCGCAGGTACGCTGACCGACCTCTTCGGAGGCGGCCGGGGCGGGCCCGGACCCGACGACGGCCGGGGCGGCGATGTGGATCGCGCCCCCGGGGCCAGTGGTTCCGACGCCAGTGGATTCGGTGCCGGCGGCTTCGGCGCCGGGGCCGGAGAGCTGGACGAGGCCGCCCTGCGCCGGATGCTGCACGGGGCCGTCGGGGGCCTTGAACCTTCCGACCGGACCTTGGAGCATCTGCGGCGCGCGGTGCCCGCCCGGCGGGCCAGGCGGCGACAGGCCACCGTCGGCGCGGCCGCGGCGGCGCTGCTGATCGGTACGGCTGTCCCGGCCTTCGTGCACGTGGCGAACTCGAACGACACGTCCACGGCGTCCCCCGCCATCGTCGGCCACGGCGAGCAGGCCCAGGGCGGTAACGGCGAGGCATCCGACCCCGAGGCCCCGGGCCGAGGGACACCGGAGCCCACCGACCAGGAGAGCCGGGGCGGCATCGGTGGACCGGATCCCTCCACGAGCGCCTCGCCGGGCAGCCCGCAGGGCCCGGGCAATGGGGCCGAGACGGGCGGGGCCTCCGCGCCTCCGAGTTCGGATTTCACCGCGCTGCGGGCCTGTAGCCCAAGCCAGCTCGGCGTCGTCTCCGCGTCGGCAGGCGCCCCGAACGCCGAAGGCAAGGTGTACGGCAGCTTCCGGATCGCGAACGTGTCCGGCACGGACTGTACGGTCAGCAGCAACGGCACCGTCGGCGTCACCGCCCTCGGCGCCGCCGACCCGCTCAAGATCCACGTGGTCCAGCACACGGCGGGCGACGCGGCCTCCGGTCTCCCCGACCCCTCGCAGGAGCCGGGCATGGTGCTGCTGAAGCCCTCCATGGCCTACGAGGTGCAGTTCGCGTGGGTGCCGACCGACACCTGCCCCACCGTGGCCCCCTCACCCACCCCCACCCCCACCCCCTCGCCGGACGGCTCGGGAGGATCGACGGGCGAGGCATCGGGCCCCTCCGGCACCGACACGCAGTCGCTGCGGCGGGACGGCACCACGATGGACGGCAGCATCGCCGTGACCCATACACCGGAGTCGGGCGCACCCACGGCCGAGACGAAGATCAACAACGCCTGCTCGGGCACGATCTACCGAACAGGCGTCCTGCCCGCCTCGTCCTAGCCGCAGAACGCGGGGGCGGGCGGACGACGCGGGAGCCGAAGCCCTCCGGGGGCCGGGGCCGACCCGGGATCACGGGCCACGGGATCACACGCCCCGGGATCACGCACCCCGGGCCACGGCCTACGAACCGTGCGTGGTCCCCGCCGTCTTCGCCCCCTGTACGACCCCGGCCGCCACGACGGCACCGGAAGCCTCACCGGCCTCAGTGGTCCCGCCGTCCCCCGCCTCCCCGTCCTCCGGAACCAGCCCGAGGGCCGTGTCGCGGGCGGTCTCGGCCTCGCGGCGGACCAGGCGGAACCACATGAAGAGCACGAAGCCGGCGAACACGAACCACTCGCCCGTGTACCCGAGGTTCTGGAACGCCTTCAGGTCGAGCCCGCTGCCCTGCGGAGCTGCGGCGGGCACCGGCTTCATCGCGTCGTCGGGGCCGGTCGCACCGCCCGCCTGCGCCTCGGGAAGCGTGATCCAGGCGTCGTACACGTCGTAGTCGACCAGGTTCACCAGGGACGCGGCGCTGATCATGCCGAGCTGGCCCTCGGGGAGCCCGCCCCGGGCGTTGACGCCGTCGCTGTGGATGTTCTCGGATGCCTGGAGGTCGCCGGTCACGGTGATCTCGCCCTGCGGTGCGGCCGGTACGGGGACGCTGCCCGCGGTGCCGGGCAGCCAGCCCCGGACGACCGGCAGGGCCTTGCCGCCCTCGGTACGCAGCAGGTTCAGGACGTAGAAGCCCCGGTGACCGTCCAGCTCACGGCCGGGGATCAGGAACTGGTCGGCGTAGGTCCCGGTCGCGACGGCCGGGCGGCCGGACGTCACCTTGTCGACGGGCAGCAGCTCGTCCAGCGGTTCGGCGGCCCGGGTGTTCGGATCGGGCTGCTTCGTCGCCTGCTCGTGCGACTGCACACGGTCCTCGAAGCGGCCGAGCTGCCAGGTGCCCATGAACACGCAGAACGGGATGGCCAGCACGACGAAGAGGTTGATCCCCCACCATCGCGGGGTCAGCAGGAACCGGTACACCCCTCCAAGGTACGGTTCCCCACTCCGGCCCCCCGGAGCGGGGTCGCCCCTTTATCCGGCCCTTACGCCCCCAGGGCGGCACCACCCCCCAGATGTTTCAGGGCGAACTCCAGCTCCAGCCGCACCTGCTTGATCCGCTCCTCCACCACGAGCGAGCCGTGCCCCGCGTCGTACCGGTAGACCTCGTGCACCGCGCCGCGCGCCGCCAGCCGGTCCACGTAGTTCTCCACCTGACGGATGGGGCACCGCGGATCGTTGACGCCGGCCGAGATGTAGACGGGGGCGCGCACCGCGTCGACGTACGTCAGCGGGGACGAGGCCTCGAACCGCTCGGGCACCTCCTCCGGCGTGCCGCCCAGCAGCGTGCGGTCCATCGCCTTCAGGGCCTCCATCTCGTCGTGGTACGCCGTGACGTAGTCCGCGACCGGCACCGCCGCCAGCCCCAGCGCCCAGGCGTCGGGTTGGGTGCCGAGGCCGAGCAGGGTGAGATAGCCGCCCCAGGAACCGCCGGCCAGGACCAGCCGCCGCGGGTCCGCGAGCCCGGAGGCGACCGACCACTCCCGCACGGCGGCGATGTCCTCCAGCTCGATCAGACCGACCCGGTGCTTGAGCGCGTCCGTCCAGGCGCGACCGTAGCCGGTGGAGCCGCGATAGTTGACCCGGACGACGGCGAAGCCGTGGTCCACCCAGGCCGCCGGGCCGGAGGCGAAGGCATCGCTGTCGTGCCAGGTGGGCCCGCCGTGGATCTCGAAGACGGTGGGGAAGGGCCCCTCCCCGGTGGCGGGCCTCTGCACGAGGGCGTGGATCCGGCCGCCCGGCCCCTCCACCCAGGCGTCCTCGACGGGCACCGACGCCGGGGCTTTGGCCCCCGGCGGGTCCAGGACCACCGCGCCGGTCGTCGACCGCACCACGGGCGGCTGCGCGGCCGAGGACCAGAGGTATTCCACGGTTCCGTCGGGGCGGGCCGTGGCGCCCGACACCGTCCCGGCGGGGGTCTCCACCCGCACGGGCTCCGCGGCCCCCGGCTCGTACCGCCACAGCTCGCTGCGGGCCTCGAAGCTATGCTCGATGAGCAGCGCGGAGCCGTCCGGATACCACTCGGCGCCCACGTCGCCGGGCAGGTCGACGGGGAGCGCGGTCTCCGTGCCTGCGACCGGGTCCCAGATCATCGGCTCCCAGCGGCCCCGCCGCTGGTGCCCCACGAGAAGCCGGGTGTCCCCGGCCACCGGCGCGAAGCCCAGCACGGCGAGCCCCAGCTCCTTGGTGCCGCCCTCGGTGTCGTCCAGCTCGGCCACCGTGGAGCCGTCCGGGCGCACCACGCGCAGGGCGGAGTGCATGGCGTCCCCGTGCTCGGTGTGCTCCAGGGCGATGAGCGTCCCGTCGTACGACAGGTCCCCGACCCCGGCGGACTCCCGGTGCCGGTAGATCTCGACCGGCTCACCGCCTCCGGCCGCTCGCACGAGGTGGATGGTGGTCCCGTCCTCGTCGGTGGAGCGACCGATCACGGCGGAGCCGTCGCGCCCGATGGCGAGGCCCGCCGGATACGACGGGGCGAGGCCCGGGGCGGCGGGCTCGTCCTCCCCGCCGCCGAACGGCTGGCGCATCCACACACCGAACTCGTCGCCATCGGTGTCGCTGAACCACCAGATGGCCTCGCCGTCCGGCGTCAGCACCCCGTCGGTGGTCCCGTTGGGCCGGTCGGTCACCTGGCGTTGCCGCCCGCTCGCCCGGTCCCATGCGTACAGCTCGTAGGTCCCGGTCGCGTTGGAGACGAAGAGCGAGCGGTCAGGCGCGTCCTCGGCCCAGTCGGGCAGGGACACCCTGGGCGCGCGGAACCGCTGCTCCCACTCCGGCATGGTCGACACGTTCTCTGATTCGCTCATGCCCTCCATCCAACCCGATCCCGAGCCCGGCCGGAGCGGGCTGTCCACAACCTCCTTGTGATGATCAGACCGGCAATGTCCGCCTGTGGATAACGGCTCGCGGGCGTTCCGCCCGGTGGGTAACTTCTCGGATATGTACTCCCCGACTCCGCACGACTGGCAGGACGCCAACCGCGCACGCTGGGACGAGCGTGTGCCGATACACGCGGCGAGCGACTTCTACGACCTGGAGGCGTTCCGGGCGGGGAAGGACGCCCTGCGCCCGTTCGAGCTGGCGGAGGTCGGTGACGTCACGGGAAAGACCCTGCTGCATCTCCAGTGCCACATCGGCCTGGACACCCTGTCCTGGGCGCGGCACGGCGCCGCGCAGGTGGTGGGCCTGGACTTCTCCGAACCCGCCGTGGAGACCGCCCGCGGCCTCGCGGAATCGCTGGGCCTGGGCCCCGACCGCGCGGCATTCGTGGCCGCCGATGTGTACGACGCCCCGTCGGCCGTCCCCGACTCCGCGTACGACATCGTCTACACGGGCGTCGGAGCGCTGAACTGGCTGCCCGACATGGAGCGCTGGGCCGAGACTGCGGCCTCGCTGGTGGCGCCCGGCGGGTTCCTCTACCTGGCGGAGTTCCACCCGCTCACCGACACGCTGGACGACGGGACGGGTTCGGTCGTCACCCACGACTACTTCAGTCGTGAGGCCTGGGTGGACGAGACCCCGGGGACGTACGCCGACTTCGACGCGCCGACCGTGCACAACCGCAGCGTCGAGTGGCAGCACCCGGTGGGCGAGGTGGTGACGGCGCTGGCGGCGGCCGGCCTGCGGATCGAGTTCCTCCACGAGCACGACGTCTCGCTCTTCCCGCGCTTCGGCACGCTGGAGCGCCGGTCGGACGGCTACTACCGCTTCCCGGCGGACCGCCCGCGCATCCCGCTGATGTACTCGCTCAAGGCGACCCGGCCCGGCCGCACGGGGGATGACACCGCCGCACACGACATGACAGGAGGTCGGTGAGACTCTCCGGACCGCCGCATGACCGCGGGTCAGCAGCGGCTTTCCGGGGGATTGTCAGTGCCGGGGGCCACACTTCCTCCCATGACCGACGACACGATCACAAGCACCACCACGGCCGCCCTGCGCACGACCGTGGAGACGTACTGGGCGACGGCCGACGCCCGGGACTGGGAGGCGTTCGCGGCGACCCTGGCGGACGACGTGGTGTACGAGCTGCCGCAGACCCGCGAGCGCATCCGGGGCAAGGGCCGCTATCTCCGGTTCAACCAGGAGTACCCGGGCGACTGGCATGTACGGATCGAGAGGATCGTCGCCGATGCGGAGGGCATGCAGGCCGCCGCACGGACCGAGGTCACGGTCGGCCCGGAGGAGCTGCACGCCATCCACTTCTTCACTTTCGACGACCGGGGCCTGATCACCGGGGTGACGGACTTCTGGCCGGAGGCGTACGAACCTCCGGCGGACCGTGAGCACTTGGTGGAGCGCTACTGATCCGCGGGGTTGACGGGCCGACGGCGTTGGGCGGGGACGGCCCGTCGGCCTCCGCCCGGCGAGCCGCCTCCGTCGCCACGCCCCCGTTATTGGTGCGTGCCACCGGTCTACAGCGCCGCCCGGAAGGCCGGCAGGTAGCCGCCCGACTGCCCGGCGACGGTGGGGTGGTACGAGTGGTAGACGGGCACGGTCACGCCGTGGAGCCAGGAGTCTCCGGAGCACAGCTCGTGCCCGGTGAACTCGTCGACGACGCTGGAGAAGGTGAACCCGGCATCGGCGGCCCGCTTGGCGAGCACCCCGTTCAGCACGTCCGACGCGTTGTTGATCGCCGCCCGCTCGGCTTCGGTGAGCCCCGCGACGCAGCGCCCCGACAGCTGGTAGAAGCGCGGATAGCCGAGAACCACGACCTGGGCGGCGGGAGCCCCGGCGCGGATACCGGCGTAGAGCGAGTCGAGGTTCCCGGGAAGGGAGTTGTTCATCTTGGCGATCGCGGCGTCGACGCTGCTGATGCAGGTGGCCTCGCTTCCCAGCACACAGTCCTGCATGACCTCGGCGAACCCGACGTCGTTGCCTCCGGCCGTAACGCTGACCAGGGCGGTGGACGCGTCCAGAGCCCCGAGCTGACCACTGGTGACGGAGGACGTGGTGGCGCCTGAGCAGGCGACGAAGGCGAACGAGGTGGGGGAGTTCGCCGCCGCCCACAGCTGCGGATAGGCGTTGGCGCTGCGTCGGCAGTCGCCGCTGTCGGGCTGATAGTTCCCGGCGCCGACCCCGGAGGAGTAGGAGTCACCGAGCGCGACATAGCCGCCGACAGCGGTGGATTCGGCCGCGGAGTCCGCCGCGACGGCGGCCCCGGCCATGCCAAAAGCGGCTACGGCAGCGAACGTGAGGGTGGAGAGGGATGCCCAGATCCTGCGTACGGACATGGCTGTCGCCCTTCGAAGTGTGGGGGGGGTGGGGGTGTGGGGGGGTGGGGGTGTGGAGCGTGTGGGGGTGGGAGGGGCGTGAAGGAGCGATGCAGTGTCTAGCAGCTCGCGATCTCCACCGGTAAGGCCCGTGCGAGAAGTCGTCTGATATGCCCGGAGGATCGCGGGGAGGTCGGTGCTCCTCGCGGGAATGAACTGTCAACTCCGCCAAGAAATAGGTGAGTTACTGGCCCCATGGTGCGCTCGCGTGCAACCGTTCCGGTGCTGATTCGGGCCGTTCGGAGTACGGGAGGGATGGGATGGCCGAAGGCAGGTTCAGTCGGACGGCTCAATGCGTCTCGCGACCGCCTTGAGGCGGCGGGGCGGGTCTCCTGCCCGCGGGCCGAGTGGTGACCGTCCGGGAGTACGACTCGCCCCATCGACTGCCAACGGGATCGGGTACGGCGATCCGCACGGTCGTTGTGCAAGGCGAGTTGCCGACGTGGCCCTACTCAGCAGTACACCCCGAGCGCCCGCAGCTCGGCGACGGGCCCCGGCCCGCAGGATGTCGCACGGACCCGGGCCGCACCCCCCGAGGCGCCCTACCGGGAACCGTCGAGCCCCTCGGACAGCTCCCGCAGACATGCCGAGACCGGTCCGAAGGTGACGAGACCGCTCTGGGCACCCGCCAACTCTGCCTCGGCGGGCTGTAGTTGACGGACCGCCCGGCGCATCGTGCCGCGGTCGCCCACCGCCGCGGCCGCCTTGCCCACCACACACCACAGAGCCTCGAACATGAGATCGCGCGGCGGCGACGCGATGCCCTCCAGCGCCGCGCGCGCGGCCTCAGCCTGCCCAGCGCTCACCAGGAGCCACGGGCGCACCCAGCTCTCGTACGGTCCCCAGTCCGCCTCGGCGGTGTCCTCGGGCGGCACGGCGCCGTGAGACAGGTACAGCCCGAGCCGGGCCATCGGCAGCAGCCCGTTGCGCAGCC
Source organism: Streptomyces sp. NPDC043746 (assembly GCF_056436485.1). Classification (NCBI taxonomy): domain Bacteria; kingdom Bacillati; phylum Actinomycetota; class Actinomycetes; order Kitasatosporales; family Streptomycetaceae; genus Streptomyces; species Streptomyces sp. NPDC043746. Next base: position 140,462 of record NZ_JBWKCM010000012.1, read on the forward strand.
CCGGCATCCCCGCCCCTTCCAGGGCGGCGTCAGCCTCCCGGTACGCCTCGTCGGCCGCGGCGAGCGGACCGGTCAGAGCCGTGCGCAGGGCGCGGTACCAGGTGGTGAAGACGCCTGCCAGGGGGAGGCCGTAGCGCTCGGAGAGCCGGTCGGCGGCCGCCGCGTGCTGTTCGGCTCCGGCGAGGTCGGACACCGCGCAGCGTGACTGGAGCCGGATGAGGTGTCCGAGGACCTCGTACGTCACCAGGTCGTTGCGCTGCGCCAGGGAGACGATCTCGGCGCCGAGGGCATCCCGCCGGGGGGACAGCCCCGCGCGCTGGAAGGTCTGCATGAACACGCCGTTGAGCGCGAAGGCCAGCAGCGGCCCGTCCTCCAGGCCGCGCGCGAGCTGCTCGGCCTGCCGGGCCGCCTGGTAGGCGCGGGCCCGCTCGCCGGAGGCCGCCGTCTCGGCGGGGAGGGTGCCGCGGGACTCCACGGCGACGGTGGCCAGCAGCCGGGCGCGGGCCGGGTCGTGGACGCCGGCGGGCAGCAGCCGAAGGGTGCGCTCGGCGGCGTCGACCAGCCACTGGGCCTGCTCGGGGTCGTCGGAACGGGTCCAGACCGCCGGCACGTCGTAGATGCCGATGACGCGGGCGGTGAGTTCCGGGTCGCCGAGCTGCTCGGCGGCGGCCACGGCGGACACCCGGTGACGGCGGGCCGCCTCCAGGCCCCCGCCGCCGGTGACCGCCAGATCCCGCATCAGCCCGGCGGTGGACTCCAGCCGGGCCCGCGCGTACGAGGGGACCGCGCGCTCGTAGGCCGCCGTGGCCTCCGCCCAGACCAGGGCGGCCGTACCCCCCGGGCCGGGGTCGAGGTGGCCGGCCTGGCGCAGGACGTCGGTCTCCAGCCGACGCAGTCTCGGCCCCGGGTCGATGCCCATCTGCTCGCCGAGCAGCCGCCGGGCCCGCCGTACGACCGAGAGCGCGTCGCTCTGGCGTCCCGAGCGGTAGAGCGCCAGCACCAGCAGGTACCAGCCGTCCTCGCGCCAGGGATGCTCGGTGACGTACGCGTCCAGGTCCGGGACCGCCTGGGCGGCGGCGCCCAGGGCGAGCTGCGCCTCGGCGCGGCGCTCCACGGCCTGGCAGTTCAGTTCCCCCAGCCGCGAGCGTTCCGCGCGCACCCAGCCGGCGTCGTCGAGACCAGCGTAGGCGGGGCCCCGCCACCAGCCGAGCGCCTCGGTGAGGCGGCTGACGGCCTCGGCGGGCGGCAGTTCGGCGGCGGGGGCGATGGCGCGCTCGAAGCGCCAGGCGTCCACGTCTTCCTCGGCCGCTTTCAGGGCGTAGCCCGGCCCCTCGGTGACCAGCAGCGAGGGCTTGGCGCGGGGCGGCCGGTCGGGTTCGAGGGCGCGGCGCAGCGCGGCGACGAAAGTGCGCACGGCGCTCACCGCGTCCGCCGGCGGCTCCTCCCAGAGGTCCTCCACGAGCCGTACGACGGGAACGACACGGCGGCGCGCGACGAGGAGACGGGCCAGTACCGCCTGGTGTCTGGGACCTTTCAGCGCGACCGGCTCCCCCTGTGGGTCCCAAGCCGCCACCGGCCCCAGGACGCCCAGTGTCAGCCCCATCGGCGTCGTCCGTTCTGCCCGGGAATCACGAGGTTCAAAAGTACAGCGCTCATAAGTTGCTCATTCGCCGCGCGCAGGCTTCAGACAGGGAGGAGCGAGCGGCCCCCGGCCGCCGCCCCACAGGACCTCAGTAACGACTCACCAGAATCGAGCGGCACCATGGCACCCACCATCCCGGACTTCGAGTACCGGCGCGTCACCGTCGCCGAGGGCGTGTCCCTCAACGTGGCGGTCGGCGGATCGGGCACTCCGGTCGTCCTGCTGCACGGCTTCCCGGAGACTCACCTCATGTGGCGCCATGTCGCCACCGACCTCGCCGCCGACCACACCGTCATCGTCCCTGACCTGCGCGGCTACGGCGACAGCGACAAGCCGGTGGAGGACGGGCCGGACACCTACTCCAAGCGGACCATGGCCCAGGACATCGTCACGCTCGCCGAGAAGCTCGGGCACGAGCGCTTCGCGCTCGCCGGCCACGACCGCGGCGCGCTGGTCGCCTTCCGCGCCGGCCTCGACCACCCGGACGTCATCACCCACCTGGCCTGCCTCGACGTCCTGCCCACCCTGGACATGTGGGAGGCGCTGCACGGTGTCACGGCGGCCGTCGGCTTCCACCTGTACCTGATGGCCCAGCCGCCCGGTCTGCCCGAGAAGATGATCCAGGCCAGCTCGGACGAGTTCTTCGGCTACTTCCTGGACGTCTGGGCCGACAACCCGGACGCCGTCCCCGCCGACGTGCGGGAGGCCTACCTCACGGCATGCCGCGAGGCGGTGCCCTCGATCGTCGCCGACTACCGCGCCTCCGCCGGCATCGACGTGGACCACGACCGAGCCGACCGGGCCGCGGGCAACCAGCTCGCCATGCCCGTCTCAGTGCTCCAGCAGGACTGGGGCGCGGCCCTCGGCTACGAGGCCGCCGCCCTGTGGGGCGCCTGGGCCCAGGACCTGGACCACTCCACCGTCTCCAGCGGTCACTTCATGGCCGAGGAAGCCCCGGAGGACATCGCGGAGGCGCTGCGCAAGCTGCTGGCCCGCTCCTGACGGTACGCGCGGCGGGCGGAGTGCCGTCCGCCGCACGGGGCCGGACACCGGGCTGCGCTCCGTGCCCGCGCGGTTCCCCGGCATGAGCACTCATCCGCAGGAACAGCGGGCCGACCAGGTCAGTCACCACCGTCCCGGTGATCGCTCCCCCGGCCGGCAGCGCGAACTGCCCCAGGGCGCCTCCACGACGGCCTGCCCTGCTCCGGGCCAGGGCGCGGTCCTGCGAACGGAGCTCGAAGCCGTCCTGTCGGGTGTGCCGCAGGGCGCGGTAGGCCGACTCGCGTACCTGCGTACTCGTGGGACTCCACGCGCTGGTGTACCGCAGCGGGACCGCACACGTTGATGCGGACCCGTGGTCCGGCCGGCTCGTCACAAGCCGCACCCACTTCGGTGCGCCCCCGGAGGCAGGGTGAACCGGGCCCCGACGACCGACGTTGCTTGCGCTGGAGACGAAGCTCCGAGGTGTCAGATCATGGAAGGGACACACGAAGTGGCCAGGAAGTACAAGAGGGCGCCGAAAAGACTCGCCGTGATCGGTGCTGCCTGCGTCGCCGTCCTCACCGGTTCCGGGCTCTCCACGTCCGCCCAGGCCGCCGAGACGAGGATCCAGCTGCAGGCCTGGTCGGGAAGAGGGGCCCCGACTCCACCACGCACTCCGCGGGGAAGTACGTCGTCCTCACGCGGTGGCCTCCAGCTCCCGGGCCCTCAGCGCCAGCCACAGGTCGTAGCGGGCGCTCGGGGGACGCAGCAGGGAGCGCTGGAGCACCGCCTCCAGCCGGATCAGCCGCTTGCGGGCGCCGGGCACCGAGATGCCCAGCTCGGCCGCCGCCGGACCGAGGCGTCCCTCGCAGGCCAGCCAGGCGCGCAGGGTCTCCCCTGCCCTCGCCGCGCCCGGAGCACGCTCCAGCGGGGCCAGTTGGTGGGAGGCCCACTCCCGGACCGCCGGGCGGCGCAGGACCTCGTCGAGGTCGTGGGCCGCCCCCTCCCGCGGTACGGCGGCGGAGGGCGTGCAGGCCGGGGCGGGGGTCGCCCGGATGCGCAGGGCCAGGTCGAGGGCCGACTGGTCGGCAAGCCGGTCGAGGTCCAGGCCGAGCAGCTCGCCGATGAGCCTGAGGCGGGCGGCCAGGGTGTTGCGGTGGACCTTCAGGTGGTCGGTCGCGTGCGAGGAGAACGCCAGCCAGGACGTGGCGGTGGCCGCCAGCTCCTGGCTCCCGGGGTCCTGCGCCCGGCGCGGCACATACGTCAGGAGCGGGGCGAGCAGGGCATCGGCCCACTGCCTCCCGGCCTCGCCGACGACGAGTGCCGGTTCGGGGGCCGCTCCGAACCGGGTGTGCCGGGAAGGGAGTTCACGGGCTACGGCCAGGGCGTGGAAGGCCTGGCGGTAGCCGGTCGCGGTCTCGGCCAACGGCACCCGCTCGCTGGCGCCGACCACACACTCCGCCACCAGGGCGGCGACCTTCTCGTCGGTGGCCGTACCCGCGCCTCCGTCCGACTCCTCCGCTCCCTCCGCCGGCATCACCAGGATGAGGTGGCGGGCGTAGACGGGGCAGCGCACGATCCAGGAACGCCCGCCGTCCGCCTCCGCGCAGACCCGGGCCACCTCGTCCCGGCTGCCCCGGGGGCACTCCACGACGCAGACCCGTACGGGGTCGGGCAGCCGGGGTCGGAGGGCTCCGGCCACCTGGTGCGCGATGGAGAGCTGGCCCGTCATCAGCAGATGCAGCACCGCCTCCCGGCCGCGCGACTCGGCCAGTTCCACCCGGCGCCGCTTCCGCTCGACCGCCTCGGCCTCCCGGCACAGCGAGAGCGGCAGCAGCGCGTCGGCCAGCAGCGTGGCGAGCCCGGCGGCCACCGGGCGGGGGGTGACGACCGCGAGGAGGGGGGCAGGGGCCTCCTGGGCGTCCCGCCCCTGGGGGGCCGTGGGGGGTTCGTGCAGGGGGAAGAGCAGCGTGGTGTGCGTGCCCGTGTCGTGCGAGTACGCCAGGGCCCCGCGGCCGGTCAGCGCCCGCACGCCCTCGGCGACGAGGGCGGCCACATCGGGCACGTGGGCGGGCCGGGACCGGCCCGCGTCGCCGGGTACGGTGCCCGACGCGTGCAGCACCGTACCGTCGGAGCCCACGATTCCGGCCCAGCCGTCGGCCCGCCCCGCCAGCCAGCGCAGCAGTCCGGCCGTGCCGCCGCCGCGGGCCAGTCGCTGCATTCTCAGGACGTCGTCGGCCCGTTGCCGCGCTCGCACATGATCCCCCGATCACCACTGTGCGGGCTGTTACCCCCGCCGCCGCCACACTGGGCGCATTGATCCTCCCCGTCCTCTACCCACCGGTCTATGGTCCGAACGTGGTGTTCCGGTACGGCTGCCGGTAGGGACACGTCGTCCGGGACGCCCGCGGTTCCGGCGGCAGCGGCTCACGGGGGTGGTCGCTGTCGCCGGATTCCCTGTGCCCGGGGTGCCGTGGTCGTACGCCCCCGTGCCCGGACCAGTGTTCTCGCACGTCAGGACCGTTGTCAGTGGCGGCCTCTAACGTCGTCGGTGTCCGGACGACTGGGAGAAGAGGCCGCCGTGGAGTTCCGTATCGAGCGCAGTGCCCTGGCCGAAGCCGTGGCCTGGACCGCCCGCGTCCTGCCCGTCCGCTCCCCTGTTCCCGTCCTGGGCGGGCTGCTGCTGGACGCGCGGGGCGGGCCGCTGCGGGTGAGCGGGCTGGACTACGAGGCGTCCGCACGCATCGACGTGGACGCCGCCGAGATCCTGCGGCCCGGGAAGGTGCTCGTCATGGGGCGGCGCCTGCTCGACATCTGCAAGGTGCTGCCGGAGGGGGTGGTGGAGTGCGCGGTGGAGGGGTCGCGGTTCACCGTCTCGGCAGGCGGCGCCCGCTTCGGCCTCTCCGTGCTGCCACTGGACGACTACCCGGCGCTGCCGTCGCTCCCGCGGGTCCGGGGTGCGGTGGAGGCGGCGGAGTTCGCGGCGGCCGTCGCGGATGTGGCGGTGGCGGCGGGGCGTGACGACGCCCTGCCCGTGCTCACCGGGATCCGGCTGGGGATCGACGCGGCGGCGGGGACGATGACGCTCGCCGCCACCGACCGGTACCGGTTCGCCGTACGGACGCTGCCGTGGAAGGCGGCCGGTCCGGATGCAGGGGCGGATGCGGGGGCTGGGCCCCGGGGCGGCGTCGATGTGCTCGTCTCCGCCCGGCGGTTGACCGAGATCGCCCGCTCGCTGGGGCGCTCCGGGCTGGTGAGCGTCGCCCTGGACGCCGGTTCGGCGGGGTTCGAGCACGCCGGGACGCGGACCACGGTGCGGCTGCTGGACGGGCGGCTCCCGCGCCACGACAAGCTCTTCGCGATGGAGGACCCGGCGGCGGCGGTGGTGGACCGGGCGCGGCTGGTGGAGGCCGTCAAGCGGGTCTCCGTGGTCGCCGACGGGGACGGGCCGGTCCAGCTGGCGTTCTCCGCCGCCGACAACTCCGTACTCCTGCAAGCTGGTTACGAGGACAACGTGGCCTCCCAGCGGCTGCCCGCGACGCTTGAGGGCGCCCGCGAGATGACCGTGGCGTTCAACTCGGCGTATCTGGCGGATGCCCTGGCCTCCTTCGACGAACCGTCGCTGCGGCTGCTGATGATGGGGGCGGGGCAGCGGGCGATGATCACGGGCGAGGGGGAGCCCGGTAGGGACGCCTCCCCTCCCCGCCACCGGCATCTGCTGATGTCGGTGAAGCCGCCGCTGGTGTGAGCCGGGTCGGCACCTGCCCAGGCGTCGTGGGGCGGCGGTCATGCCGTACCCGCCCCCGCCTCCCGCCCCGAACGCCCGCACGGGGGCCCTCCCGGCAGCAGCCGGACGGGCCCCCGTGCGGGGTGGTTCACCTGCGGGTGGTCAGCAGCTCAGGTTCGCACCGGTCGTCGTGCCGAGGACCTGCGTGAACTGCGTGAACTTGTTGATGCGGCTCTGGACCTGGGCCGGGTTGCCGCCGTTGCACTCGATCGCGCCGTTGATGGAGCGGATCGTCTCGCCGAAGCCGCGGCCGTTGACGATGGCGCTGTGGCCCGTCATGGTGCCGGGGCCGGTCTGGGTGTTCCAGTACCAGAGGGCGGTGCGCCAGGCGACGGAGGAGTTCTGCTCGACCAGGTAGGGGTTGTTCAGCAGGTCGATGCCGAGCGCGTCACCGGCGGCCTTGTAGTTGAAGTTCCAGCTCAGCTGGATGGGGCCGCGGCCGTAGTAGGCGGCCTGGCCGGCGGGGCAGCCGTAGGGCTGGTTCCGGTCGCAGTAGTGCGGGTAGTTCGCCTCGTTGATCTCCTTGATGTACACCAGCCCGCCGGTCTCGTGGCTGACGTTGGCGAGGAACGCGGCGGCCTCGCGCTTCTTGACCTCGGTGCTTCCGGTGTTGGCGAAGGCCGGGTAGGAGCTGAGGGCCGCGGTCAGACCGCTGTAGGTGTAGAAGGAGTTCCGGTTCGGGAACATCTGGTTGAACTGGGCCTCGCTGACGACGAAGCCGGTGCCCGGCTGCTCACCGCCGCCCGTACCGCAGGCGCCGTTGTCGGCCCAGACGTCGGATGAGCCGGGACGCTCGTTCTGGGTCCACCACTTGGCGGTGTAGTTCCGGCCGTTGTGCGAGGCGGTCTGGCCGCCGGTGTAGACGGAGGAGGAGCTCCAGGCGGTGAAGCAGGCGGCGGCCTGGGCGGTGGCCGCGGGGAGGACGACGAGCGCCGCGACGACCGCGCCGAGCGCGACCAGCAGGCTGAGGACGCGTCTGATCACGTGATCACACTCCTTGGACGCGGCGCTACGTCCGGTCGTGCGCCGCCGTGGGGGTGCCGACACTCAAGCGATGCTGGTCTGGACCTGTCAAGGTCTAGACCAGCTTTCGTGACGCCGCCGACCACGCCGCACCGAGCCGCCACCACCCCCTGACAACGATGCCATCCCACCCCTCAACTGGCCTGATTCCGCCAGAGGTTCGGCTCGGCCGGGGGTGCTGGCGGGCTGGAAAACGGAGGCAGGAAAAACCTGGGCCGTCCAGCATGCGGGACGCCGTCGACTCCCGACCCGAGGCACCCTCGCCCCTTCCTGAGCGTCACGCCGTCGGCTCCCGACCCGAGGCGCCCTCGCCCCTGGCCGGTTCCCGGACCGAGGCGCCCCTCGCCCGCGCCGAGTGGGGCGCCGCCGACTTGCCGAAGTCGTCGAAGGTCGGCAAGTAGGAGCGGAATGCTGTGCTCCGGCTTCCGGGGCTGCTGCCATGAGGGGGTCACATTCCTCTGTGGAGAAGGGGGTTCGCCCGCAATGCGGACCACAACGATGGGCAGGGACGGGCCGGTCGTCGGCCGGCTGGGACTGGGCGCGATGGGTCTCTCGTACCGCTACGCGCCCGGCCTGACGGACCGGACCAAGGCGGTGTCGCTCGTCCAGGAGGCGGTCGACCTCGGGGTCAACCTCGTCGAGACGGCCGACGCCTACGCGGACGGTGAGAACGAGCGGCTGATCGGTGAGGCCATCCGCGGGCGGCGCGACGAGGTGGTGCTCTGCACCGGCGGCGGCCTGCTCGGCAACCCGGACGGGGTGCTGCGGCCGGCGGGCGGCCCGCAGGCGCTGCGGGCCGCGGTCGACGAGAGCCTGCGCCGCCTGCACGTGGACCACATCGACCTCTACCTCCTGCGCCGCATCGACCCCGCCGTACCGCTGACGGAGAGCTGGGGGGCGCTGGCCGAGCAGGTCTGGGCGGGCAAGATCCGCATGCTGGGGCTGCCCGTCGTGACCGTGGAGCAGGCCCGCGAGGCCGAGGCCGTGCACGAGGCGGCGGCGATCGGTGCCGAGGTGTCGCTGTTCACGCGGTGCGGTCTCGACGACGTCGTGCCGTACGCGGTCGAGCGGCGGATCGCCCTGCTGGCCGGTGCCCCGCTCGGGCGCGGCCTGTTGACCGGCGCGTTCTCCAGCACCGACGACCTGCCCCCGGGCGACTGGCGGCGCACCCAGCCGCGCTTCGCCCCGCGGGCCATCCGCCACAACTTCGCGCTCACCCAGGCCGTGGCCCAAGTGGCGGCCCGGCACGAGGCCACCCCGGCACAGGTCGCCCTGGCGTGGCTGCTCCGGCTCGGCGACCACGTGGTGCCGCTGCCGGGCACGCGGGCCTCGTACCACCTCGCGGAGAACCTCGGCGGGGACCGGATCCGGCTGACCGAACAGGACATGACCGACCTGGAGTTCCTGCCCTATCCGGCGGGCTCGGCCGAGGTGTGAGCCGGACCCGGACCACCCGCGTACGGCTGTTCCTGACTCCCCACCACTTCTGGAGTTCCTGACATGACGACCTCACTGGTACGGCAGGTCCTCCCGCGGCCACGGCCGCGGGCGGCGACGGCCGACGTCCACGGCACCACGGCGCCCGGGTTCGCCTCCGTGCACCACTTCTTCGAACGGGCCTGCCGGGAGGCGGGTCCGCCCGGATCCCAGGGAGCCGCGCTGGCGGTCGTACGGGACGGGGAGCTGGTCGTCGACCTGTGGCAGGGCACCGCCGACCCGGTCACCGGGACGCCGTGGACCGGCGACACCCTCGTACCGCTGCTGACGGGCTCCCACGCCGTCCTGGCCACGGCGGTGCTGCTCCTCGCCGACATGGGGGCGCTCGCCCTGGACCGGCCGGTGGCGGAGTACTGGCCGGAGTTCGCGGTGCGCGGCAAGGGCGCGGTGACGCTGCGGGACGTGCTGACGTTCACCGCCCGACTGCCGGGCATGGAGGCGGGGCTCGACCAGCGGGACGTCGAGAACCCGCGCATGATGGCCGCGCTCCTGGAGATGCACAGCCTGGAGGACGACCCCAGGGCCGGAGGCGTGCTGCACGGTCCGTGGACCGCCGGGTGGATCGTCGCCGAGGTGGTCCGCCGGGTCGACGGTCGCGATCTCGACCTGTTCTTCCTGGAGGAGATCGCCGGCCCGCTGGGCCTGGACGTCCACTTCGGGCTCGTACCCGACCAGCTGCCGCACACCGCCCGTATCTCGTACGGCGCGGACTTCCGCTCCCGCTTCCCGGCGCCGGACGGCGGGGCGGACGGCGGCGCGGCGGATCTCTGCGGGCGGGTGTGGAACAACCCGTCCCCGTTCCCCGCGGACGCCGGGGTGTGGAGCGAGAGCCGACGGCGCTACGCGATCGTCCCCTCGCTGGGGGCGTACGCCTCGGCGCGGGGTCTCGCCCGGCTCCAGGGTGTCCTGGCCGCCGATGCCGTACGGGCGCCGGGCGAGGAGCCGTTGCTGCTGTCGCGGCGCACGCTCGACCAGGCGCGGAGCTTCTGGGTGGAGGGGCTGGACCCGCTGCTCGGGGGGGTCAGCGCTTATGGCGAGGGGGGCCTCCAGCTCCTCGACGACGGGCTCCACCCGGCTGTCCGCGCCGGCGCCTTCGGCCACCAGGGCCCCGGCGGCATCGCGTACCAGGCCTGGCCCCAGGCCCGGACCGGCGCCGCCTGGATCCGCGGCCGGCTGACAGCGGGCCCGGGCGCCCGGCTCCTGGACGAGGTGGCCGACGCGGTGGACCGGGCGCTGCGGGCGGGCTGAGCCCCGAGGGGAACGCCCCGGGGCGGAACCGGCGCGAGGCGGTTCCGCCCGCCCCGGGGGGCGCCTGGCGCCGGGGAGGCGACCGACCTCGGAGGGGCACCCGCCCCCGGACCGCAACCGGCCGCGAAGCGGGTCCGCCCGCCCCTGGAGAGCCTGCCGTCGCGGGGGCGCCTGGCGCCGGGGGCCGCCCGACCTCGGAGGGGCACCCGCCCCCGGAGGGGCACCCGCCCCCGGAGGGGGCCGCCCGCCCCTCGGGGGTCCCCCTGCGCTCGGAGGCACCTGCGGCCCGACGGCGGGCCGACTTGGCCAGGCCAGGCCAGGCCTGATCGCACCGGCCGGACGGGCAGGCAGGCGATCAGGCGGTCAGCCGGCAAGTGGGCATCCGGCAGGCGGGCGGGCGGGCCAAGCAGGCGAGCCGTCGAGCCGGGTGGCGTGCGGGCCGGTCGGTCAGGCCAGGCGCACCAGCCAGGCCGACCGCCCCGCACGCCACCCCCTGCCCCCGCGGCCGAGCCGGTCAGGCCCGCCCCGCACGCCACCCCCTGCCCCCGCGGCCGAGCCGGTCAGGCCCGCCCCTCGTCGCGGCCCCGCCCCGCGCGGCCCCGGTCATGTCCGGCGAGGCGTCTCCCGAGGCCGCCCCCGGCCACCCTGGCCACTCCGGTCGGCCCGGCCACCCTGGCCACTCCGGTCGGCCCGGCCACCCTGGCCACTCCGGTCGGCCCGGCCGCCATGGCCCCCAGGTCGCTCCCCCCCGATCCGGGCACCCCGGCCACCTCCCTCCCCCCGGTCCGCGGCAAGCCCGTGCAGGACGACGTCCCAGACGGAGTCCCAGACCGCGTCCCACGCCGCGTCGCGGGGCGTGCCCTGGGCGGCCATCGCGCCCTCCGCGAGGTGGGCCAGCATCGCCACCGCGTCCTCGGGCGCGACGCCGGGGCGGAGCCGGTGGGCGCCGTGGGCCCGGTCGAGCAGGTCTCGGAGGACGGGGAGCCAGGTATCGGCCAACGGCGGCACGTCCTCCGGCGGACCGGCTTCCAGGCGGCGTACGGCGCGGACGAAGCGGTCCTCGTGCGCCAGCCGGGCGAGCGTGTCGATCAGGGTACGCAGCTCCCGTAACGGGTCGGCGGCGGGGGCGAGTTCCGCCAGGGACCGGCCGAAGCGGGCGCGCCCGGTGGTGCGCACCTCGTCGGCCAGGGCGGTCTTGTTCCGGAAGTGGAAGGTCAGAGCGCCGATCGAGGTCGCGGCCCGCCAGGCCACCCGCTGGAGTGAGGCGCCGTCGTAGCCGCGCTCGGCGAACTCGTCGGCCGCCGCCTCCAGCACGGTCTGGCGCGTCCTGGCCGCCCGTTCCTGCATGCGCCTTCTCCTTGAACCTCGGTAAGTCGTCGTGCTTCTCCCAGAAATATAACGAACATTCTCTATGTTTGTTAGTCTGCTCAGCGACGCTCACCTGGGAGGGACCTGCCGTGACGACGATGCACGAAACGCCCGAGATGGCGACGGGCCGAGCGCTGGACGACCTGTCCCGCCTCCTCTTCGGCCATCTGCACCGCTCCGACCAGCAGCGTTGGGGGCATGTGTACTTACAGGGACTGCTGCGCACGCACGGCAAGAAGACCGTGCGCCGCATGGCGGCCACCGTGACCGGATCCGAGGCGGCGTCGTCGTCGCTGCACCAGTTCGTGAACGCCAGCCCCTGGGAGTGGACCCCGGTCCGAGGCCGCCTGGCCCGCTGGGCCGCCCGCTCGCTGCCGGTGCGGAGCTGGACCCTGGCGCCGACGGTGCTGCCCAAGCGGGGCGACCACTCGCCCGGGGTGCACCAGCGCTTCCTGCCGGAGTCCGGGCGCACGGTCAACTGCCAGCTGGGACTCGGCCTGTTCCTGGACGCCAGGCAGGCGCACATCCCGGTCGACTGGCGACTCTTCCTGCCTCCCCGGTTCACCCGGGACCCCGCCGTGCGCGACCGGGCGAAGATCCCCGCGACCGCACAGCCCCAGCCGCTGTGGGACCACGCCCTCCACCTGGTCCAGGAGATGACGTCCTGGACGGACGACGGGCCGACCGCACCGGTGGTGGCCGACCTGACGGCCCTGTGCGACGTCACACCGCTGGCGCAGCGGCTCCAGGGCAGCGGGCACGCCTTCGTGCTCGCCATCCCGGGCCAGACCGCCCTCGGCGGACCCGAACTGCCGCCGGGCGAACGGCCGTCGGCACGCGCGCTGCTGCTGCGCGGCGGGGTGCGGCACCCGGCGGGCGCGGGCCGGCAGATCATCTCGTACGAGACCCCCGTGCGCGGCGTGCGCCCGAGCGGTGAGCACACCCGGGGGCCGGGGCGGCTGATGGCCGAGTGGGACGCGGGCACGGGGCGCCCGGGCCGGATCTGGCTGACGAACATCACCGACCGCCATCCGGCCGAACTGCTGGAGCTGGCCCGCTCACCCCAGGGGGCGCAGACCGCCGTCCGGCGCATGGGCGAGGACTTCGGGCTCCTGGACTTCGAGGGCCGCTCCTTCCCCGGTTGGCACCGGCACATGACGCTCGTCTCGGCCGCCTACACGTGCGGCACCCTGGAGGGCACGACCCCCTGACGCGACCGCTTGCGCAGACAAATACATATCGGCCAGGGCTCGCTTTGTGGGCACCGGCACTCCCCAGATGATTGCATGGGCATGTATCTTGTTGTTATCGCAGTCGAGAAGGGGAGCTGTTCCATGACGATCAACCAGCAGCCACGCGCCGCCTCCGATCAGACCATGTGGGAGGCCGTCCTCGGCCTGCACGCCTTCGTGGAACGCCAGCTCGCACACACCCTCCAGCGCCGCTACGGCGTCGGGCTGTCCGAGTACCGGGCCCTGGAGACCCTCCACCAGGCCGAGAAGGGCGAGTGCCGCATGCAGGAGCTGGCGGACCACATCGGCCTGGGCCAGAGTTCGGTGACACGCCTGGTGGGGAGGCTCGACAGCGCCGGGTACGCCTACAAGGACAGCTGCGCCGACGACAAGCGCGGCGTCTTCGCCGTCATCACCGAGGACGGCCGCAAGCGCTACCAGGAAGCCCGCGCCACGTACGCCGACGTCCTCAGCTCCGCCCTCAACACCGCGAGCGCCGACGCCCAGCTCGCCCGGGCGGTGCAAGCGCTGCGCAGCGCTGCCTGACGCGACCACAACAGACGGCGGGAGGCGGCCGGGGTGACCCGGCATCCCCGCCGTCTTTGCATGTTCGGGCTCCTTCCGCAGCCGACGCGTGTGTGACCTGGATCACGCGAACACTCTTTTTATTTGCTTGACCATGCAAATAGAACCCCGTAAGTTCTCTCTCGTAGCCAGATCTCGCGGCCTCACAGCCCGGCTCGGCTCGATCGCGCAACCGGCTCGTGCGGCTCGATCGCGCAGCCGGACCGCACAGCCGGATCCTGCCGCCAGATCGCCCAACCACCGAGGGGGGACCGTTGCCATCGCCTCGCCTGTTACAGGCATTCAGCAGACATGTGCAGGAACAGCCCGACAGCACCGCGCTCGTCGCCTCCGGCGAACGGGTCACCTACGCGGAGCTGGAGCGGCTGACCCGCCTCGCCGCCGCGGACCTGGACGGCGCCGGCTTCGGATTCGTCCGCGCCCTGTGCGTCCCGGCACACAAGTCGCCGGAGACCATCGCCCTGCTGCTGGCGGCCTGGCGCCAGGGGATCAACACCCTGGTCCCCTCCCCGAGTCTGGGCGCCGCAGCCCTGGCCACGCTCACCGCCCAGGCCCACGGCCCGATGACGGCCACCGCGGTCCCCGGCGGCGGCGTGACCCTGGCGCGGGAGGAGACCGACCCCGCACGGGCGGAGGGCTTCAGCGTGCCCGACCCCGCCGAGTCGCTGCTGACCCTCACCACCTCCGGGTCCACCGGCGTACCCAAGCTCGTCCCGATCCGCACGGAGGCCTTCGACCGGTTCGCCGACTGGGCCACCGGGAAGTTCGGGCTCGACAGCACCACCCGGAGCCTGAGCTTCTCCCCGCTCAACTTCGACCTGGCGCTCCTCGACGTCTGGGCCGTCCTGGAGGCCGGCGGCACGATCGTGCTGGCCGACGCCGGGGCCAGCGGGGACGCCGCCTATCTGCGGGAGCTGGCCCTCACCCACGAGGTGACCCTGGTCCAGGGCGTGCCGCTCCTCCACCGGCTGCTGGCAGCGGACGGGGCCCGCTACCCGAGGGTCCGTACGGTCGTCTTCACCGGGGAGGCCGTCTCCGAGCAGGGGCTGCGGGACGCGTTCGCCGCCTGCCCGGGCGCCCGCTTCCACAACGTCTTCGGCTGCACCGAGACCAACGACAGCTTCATCGAGGACATCGACCCGGACGCGTACGTCCATCCGCTGCCCATCGGCACCCCGATCGACGGCACCGACGCCGTGCTGCTGATCGACGGGCCCGGGGGCACCGAGGTCCTCCAGGGGCCCGGCACCGGTGAACTGCTGGTGCACACCCCCTTCCAGACCGGCGGCTATCTCGAACAGGCCCGCAACGCGCACGCGTTCATGCCCGACCCGCGCGGCGGCGGCGCCATGTTCTACCGCACCGGCGACCTCGTCCACCGCGACGCCGACGGCCGCTACTTCCTCCAGGGACGCACGGACTTCCAGGTCAAGGTGCGCGGCGTGCGCACCAACACCCTGGAGGTCGAGACCGTCCTCGGCGCCCACCCGGACGTCGTCGAGGCCTGTGTCGTCGCCCTGCCCTGCCCCGAGGCCGGCAACCGGCTGCACGCCGAAGTGGTGCGCCGGGACGGGGCCTCCCTCAGCTCGCTGGGACTGCGGGCGTACGCGGCGAAGCACCTGCCGCGGCACGCCGTGCCCAGCTCGGTCGGGCTCGCCGGCGCCCCGCTGCCGAAGACCCCGACCGGCAAGCCCGACCGCAACTCGATCAAGAAGACCCGACTGAACGGAGACGCCCCATGAGCACCGGAGCCAACGACCCGATCCGCGCCTACATCGTCAACGAGTTCCTCGCCGGCGAGGACGCCGAGGACCTGACCGACGACTTCGACCTGATCGAGAGCACCGTCGTCAACAGCCTCGGCCTGGTCCGCCTCATCTCCTGGATATCCGAGACGTACCACATCCCCGTCGACGACATCCCCCTGGAGCCGGCCGCCTACCGCACGCTCGCGGACATCCGCCGGTTCGTCGAGCAGGCCGCCCCGGCCGCCGTCTGACCCCACAGCCCCACCGCCCGTCCCCGTACCGCCGCTCCCCCACACACAGGCACCCGCAGACACGCACAGACACCCGCGCCAGGCGCACCAGCACACGTCCAGCACACGTCCAGCACACAGCGATGACAGGAGTACTCCCATGATCGTCCGTTCTCTCTCCGACGTCCCCGCGGTCGAGTGGGGCAGCGGCACCAGCCACCGCCTGCTCACCGAGGCGGACGGTATGGGCTTCACCGTCTGCGAGACGCTGGTCCGCCAGGGCACCACGAGCGGGCTGCAGTACCTCGGCCACCTGGAGGCCTGTTACTGCATCGGCGGCTCGGGCGAGGTCGTCACCACCGAGGGCGTCCGCCACAAGATCAAGACCGGGACCATCTACGCCCTGGACCAGCACGACGCCCACCACCTGATCGCCTCCGACGACGAGGACCTCCTCCTCGTCTCCGTCTTCAGCCCGGCGCTGCGCGGCGACGAGAAGCACTCGCTCTCCGAGGACGGCTACTCCCGCTACTGATCACCACCGCCGGGGGGGGGGGGGGGGGGGGGGGGGGGGGGGGGGGGGAGGGGGACCCACCACAAACAAAAAGAAGAAAAAAAAAAAAACACCCACCCACCCAC
>NZ_JBWKCM010000012.1:156451-182349 GCF_056436485.1 Streptomyces sp. NPDC043746
TTAGTGCGCCACCCGCCCCGTCCATGCCGGGGGTCCGCCGCGCCCCCCCCCCCCCCCCCCCCCCCCCCCCCCCCCGGCCCACCCCGCGACCGGCGAAAGGCAAGGCAGAGCCCTCATGGCAGCAGAGAAGGACACAGACGCCTACGGCATCACGGCGCCGTACGGCGACGAGCTGAACGACGACGTCGCCCGCTGGGACCGCGCCGGCGAGTTCCCGCAGGAGAAGTGGAAGCCGCTCCGGCGCTCCGGCCTGTTCACCCTCCCCTTCGCCCCGGAGTACGGCGGCGCCGGCCGGACGCTCACCGAGACCATGGCCGCGCTGGAGGGCCTCGGCCACACCAGCCGGGACGCGGGCCTCAACTTCTCGGCGTCCACGCAGATCGTCAGCGTCGGCATCCCGCTCCAGGCGTTCGGCTCCGAGGAGCTGCGCTCGCGCTACCTGCCGCGGGTCACCTCCGGCGAGGCCATCACCGCGCACGCGATCACCGAGCCGGGCCACGGCTCGGACGTGATGAACATCCGGACCACGGCCGTCCGCGAGGGCGACGAGTACGTGATCGACGGCGGCAAGATGTTCATCACCAACGCCCCCGTCGCCGACCTCTTCCTGCTCTACGTCCGCACCGGCAAGCCGGGCGCCTTCGGGCTCAGCACCTTCCTCGCCGAGCGCTCCACACCGGGCCTGAGGATCGGTGAGCCGCTGGAGACGATGGGGCTGCGCACCTCCCCGATCAGCGAGGTCACGCTGGACAACGTCCGGCTGCCCGTCGCCAACCGGCTGGGCAGCGAGGGCGCCGGCTTCCTGATCATGGACTACGTCATGAAGCGGGAGGTCCTCTTCTCCTTCGCCGTCAACCTCGGCGAGATGACCCACCGCCTCAAGCGCGTCGTCGAACACGCCACCACCCGGCAGCAGTTCGGCAGCGCCATCGGCAAGAACCAGGCGGTCTCCCACAAGATCGCGGACATGAAGATCGCGGTGGAGACGGCCCGCAAGTGGCTGTACGACACCGGCCGCAAGGTCGAGCAGGGCACGGACGCCTCGCTGGACGTGGCCGCCACCAAGATCGTGGTCAGCGAGGCCAACCAGCGCACCGCCCAGCACGCCATCCAGATCTTCGGCGCCCGCGGCTATCTGACCGACACCGGCATCGAGCGCGAGCTGCGCAACGCCACCTCCGGCTCCATCTACTCCGGCACCAACGAGATCCAGCGCAACTGCATCGCCGCCCTGATGGGCCTGTGACGAGAGGAACCCGCCATGACCGACACCCTGACCGAAGCCGTCACCGCGACCCCGGCCGCCGAGGACCTCGACCGCCTCACCGCGGCCACCGACTTCCTCGACTTCGAGCACGAGACCGTACGCGCCTTCGTCGACAAGGCCCTCCAGGGGGTCGACCGCACCACCGCCGACCCCGTCGACCTCGCCGTCGCCCTCTACTACGCGGTGCGCGACGGCGTCCACTACGAGGTCTACGGCGCCGACCTGTCGCCGCAGGGGCTGAAGGCGTCCAGCGTCATCGCCGGGGGCAAGGGCTTCTGCCTGCACAAGTCCGTGCTCTACGCCGCCGCCTGCCGCTCCGTCGGCATCCCGGCCCGGCTGCACTACAGCGACGTCCGCAACCACCTCGCATCGGACCGGCTGCGCTCCTACATCGGCGGCGACGTCTTCTTCCACGGCCTGGCCACGGTGTACCTGGACGGCCGCTGGCTGAAGGTGACCCCGGTCTTCAACAAGCTGCTGTGCCGGCTGTACGGCATGACCCCGCTGGAGTTCGACGGCCGCTCCGACAGCCTCTACCACCCCTTCGACGCACAGGGGCGGCAGAGCATGGAGTTCCTCACCGACCACGGCGACTTCGACGACGTCCCGTACGAGTTCGTCATGGGCAACATGCGCCGCAAGCACCCGAAGTTCCTCGACGCGGAGGGCACCGGCACGGTCAGCGGCGGCTCGCTGGCCGACGAGGCGAGCTGAGTCCCGAGCCGTATCCCCGCCCAACGGCACGTCCCCTCGCACCACGGCACGTCCCCCCGCACCACGGCACGTCCCCCCGCACCCAGGCACGTCACGTCAGAGCAGAAGCACGGCAGAAGAAGAGGAGAAGCACCCCATGACGCAGTTCCAGGCCCGAGAGGACGGCTGGGGCGCCGTCGCCCGCGTCGGTGTCGCCGTTCCGCACGCGGACGTCGGGCCGGAGTCCGAGCTCCAGGCGATGGCCCCGCGCGATGTCTACATCCACGGGTCCCGCGTCCACTTCGGGGCGATGCGGCCCGGCGGCGAGATGGACCCCAAGATCCCGCACGACCCGGTGCGCGCCTTCATCGACCCCCCCTTCATCGACGACGCGGTCGAGCTGCTCGCGGCATCCCCGCTGGACTCCATCGCCCTGGGGTTCACCAGCTCCGCCTACGTCCTGGGCGCCGACGGCGAGCAGAAGCTGTTCGAGCGGCTCGCCGAACGGACCCGGGGCATCCCGCTCACCGGCACCACCCACGCGGCGGCGGCCGGGTTCCGGGCGCTGGGCGCCGAGCGGATCGCGCTGGTCAACCCGCCGTGGTTCGACGACGAGCTGTCGGCCCTGGGTGCCTCCTACTTCGGTGAGCGGGGGTTCGACGTCGTCCACCACGCCCCCTGCGGCCTCCCCAGCAACCAGAAACTCATCACCCCGGAGGCCCTGGTGCAGTGGATCGAGTCCACCGTCGCCCCGCGGAAGCCGCAGGCGGTCCTGGTCGCCGGCAACGGCATCCGCGCCGTGGGCACCATCGCGGGCCTGGAGGAGCGGATCGGCCTCCCCGTCCTCACCGCCAACCAGGTGCTCTTCTGGCACGCGCTGCACCTGGCCGGGGGCACGGAGGCGGCCGCGCGGATCAGCGACTACGGCGCCCTGTTCGGCGTCCGCCCCGAACCCGGGAGCGTGACCGGATGAGCCTGCTGCCCGCGCACGGCTACCAGGCCGCCGTGCAGGAGACCTGCGACACACCGGAGTACCACATGCCCCTGGTGTGCTGGCACGACGACGACAACGGCGTGCGCGGCCTGGTGCTGTACCGCGGGGCGCTGCGCCCGGCGGAGCAGGTGCCGGGGTTCCGGCGCTATCTCGCCGCCGAGGGTCTGGAGCAGTACGCCACGACCGGCCCGTGGCCGCTGCTCGCAGCAACCGCCTGATCCGACCCGTGGCGGGGACCGGCCGGGCCCCCGCCGCACCAGGAGCCGTATCGACATGACACACGACCTCAAGTGGTCCGACGCGCCTCCGGGCGAGATCCGCGACCAGGTGGCCGTCTGGATCGTCCGGGCCCCGGCCGGGCAGCGCCTGCCGCCCGACGGGTCCCCGCCCGACTGGCTCGACGAGAAGGAACGGAGTCGGCTGACCGCGATCCCGCAGCACTCCGGCAAGGAGGCCTACGCCTTCGCCCACTGGGCGCTGCGGAGTGTCCTCGGGTCCTCGCTCAGCTGCCCGCCCCGGAGCGTCGGCTTCCTGCGGCAGCCGTGTCCCGGCTGCGGCGGGGCCCATGGACGACCGGCCATCCGCGACCCGGACCAGGGCGGCGAACCCCCGGAGTTCTCGATGTCGCACAGCGGGGACCACGTCGCCATCGCGGTCGCCGAGGCCACCATCGGCATCGACATCGAGTCCCACCCGACCCCGGAGTCGGTCGCCGGGTATCTGCCCTTCCTCCACCCGAGGGAGCAGCAGTGGCTGGACGGCCGCCCGGCCGACGAACTGGTCCGGGACTTCGCCCGGCTGTGGACCCGCAAGGAGGCCATGGCCAAGGCGACGGGCCAGGGCATGGCGGCCGTCATGAACCGGCTGGACCTCACCGGCCAGCCGCTCGGCTGGCGGGTGCGGCAGCTGATCGCCCCACCCGGTTACGAGGCCAGCTTCGCGGTCCCGGCCTCGGTGCACCTGGAGGTCACCATGCATGACGAACTCCCGTATCCGATGCCGGAGTTGGAGCAGGTCTGAACGACGGCGGGCGGTCCGTACCCACGTGGAGGGGAGGTACGGACCGCCCGCCGCGTCATGTGGTGCGCCGGATCGCCCTCAGGCGATGGTCACCTCGGAGGTGAAGACCTGGACCCCGTGCTGCTCGACCGAGACGGGCACGCGGCGACGGCCCGTGCCGGCGGAGACCGGAGTGCCGGCCACGACGACGGCGGGGGCGTCGAGTTCGACGTACCGGACGAAGTCCGTCCTCATCCCGAGGACGGCCGTGGTGTCGCCGCCGCCGACGGCGTGCGCCGCCTGCCGTGCGGCTTCGAGCAGGAGCATCCCGGGCACGTGGTCGACCGGGTGGTCGAAGAGCACCGGGTGGCCGGGGTCGACCCTCAGCAGCCACCGGTCCGGCCTCTCGCCGCCCAGGGCCGGCGAGAGGACCACGTCGGCCGGGGAGCACCGGCCCACCCGGCGCGGCTCCACCGGCGGACCCGCCGGGAGGCGGTGCTCCAGGGCTGCGGACACGTCCGCGTAACTCCCGCGCAGCCTGCGGTAGACGGCCGCGGGCTGGTTGTTGAAACGGGTGTGCGCGATGCCCATCAGCCGCTTCCCCAGGTGGACGTCGATGTCCATCGTCATCCCGGCGAACCTGTCGCCGCGCCGGACCACGTCCGAGCAGGAGACCACCAGGCGCACCTCGTCCTCGGCGGTGGTGACCAGCGAGGCCAGCGGCTCGACCGCGAAGCTCAGGTACTCCCACGCCTGCTTGTGCTCCCGCGGGACACCGTGCACGGCGTGGGAGAGCAGCGGCACCGTCTGGCGTACGGTCTCCGCGAGCAGCAGCGGGTCGTACGCGCCCTGCGACGGCCGGTAGAACGCGTGCCCCTTCGGCCAGCGCGCCGTGATCACGAAGCGTCCCGGGTGCGGCTCGGTCCACGTGCTGAGCAGTACTTCCTCTTCCCTGAGCTTGTGCACCTGCCACTGGTGCACCGGCGACGGCCGGACCGGCGACTGCTGCACCTGCGACCGCCGGACCGGCTGCGCATCGCGTCTCAGCACGGAAACAGACAACGTGGACCCCCCAGATCGTTAGTTGCTCGTGGACGGCTACACAGAGGCACGCTCAGGGCACTCCATGCACCGACCCAAAAATAATGTTTCTTTTGTTTTACTGGGTCAAGGGGTTAGGACTGTCGGGTTTCCTCGGAGGCAAGGGAGGCATATAGCGGTCACAAGTCACCTAAAAGCCCCTCAACTTGACGGCGATCGGGCCAGGTAACATAAGGAGCATTCTTTTCGGGAAGGTGAAGGGCATGGCGCAGCCGAAACAGGAGCGAGCGGAACAGACCCGTCGCGCTCTCCTCCACGCAGCAGCAGAGGTCTTCGACGAGTACGGCTACGCGGGAGCCAGCATCACCCGCATCCTCAAGCGCGCCGGCGTGACGGCGGGGGCGCTCTACTTCCACTTCGGCTCCAAGGAGGAACTGGCCAAGGCGGTGATGAACAGCCAGCCGGAGACCCTGGTCCCCCTGGTCGCCGCCGGCGGGCTGCAACGGCTCATCGACCTCACGCTCGTCTGGTCGTGGCAGCTCCAGCGCGATCCGCTGCTCCGGGCGGGCGTACGGCTGACCAACGAGCAGACCTCCGCGGAAGGCCCCGCCAACGCCGACCCGTACGAGAAGTTCCGCGCGATCATGACCGGCTATCTGCGGGAGGCCCAGGAGGAGGGCGAGCTCCAGCCGGGTGTGGACCCGGCCGTGGTCGCGGAGTTCGTGGTCGCCGCCTGTACCGGGATGCAGATGTACTCCAACGTCGTCAGCGGCCGCCGGGACCTTCCCGAGCGCACCCAGCAGATGTGGAACCTGATCCTCCCGGGCATCGCGGTGCCGTCCGTGATCACCCGCGCCGAGGCGACCCCCGCCCGGGGCGCCGCGATGATGCCCTGATCGGACCGGCCCCTGACCGCCCCGGCCTCTGATCGGACCGACCCCTGACCGGGTCGATCGCACCGACCGACCGCAGCGACCGACCGCACCGACTCCTCCGACCGCACCGGCCGAAACCGCACCCCCGGCCACAGGCGTCCTGACCATGGGCGCCCCTGACCGCAGGCACCCTGACCACAGGGGCCACGACCGCCGTGCCCGCCGACCGTTCCCCCCGCCTCGGACGATCCCTACGGAGCAGCATGCTTTCCTTACGCCTGGCCGCCCTGAACATCGACGGCGTCCTGCTCAACGACACCTTCAGCCCGGTCATCCACCAGTTCGTCACCAGCAGGGGCGGTACGTACTCCGCCGCGCTGGAGCGATCCGTCTTCTCCCAGCCGCGGCACATAGCCGGCCGGCGGCTCGCGGCCGCCGTGGGCGGCGGCATGACGGGCGAGAGGGCGCTTGCCGCCTACTTCGAGGAGCGCGCCGCCCACGTCGACCGCCACCCGGTCATGATCACGCCGGGCACCCGCCAGCTGCTCCACCGGCTGCGGAGCGCGGGCCTGCGCACGGTCTGCTACGGCGGCCTGGGCAAGGAGCACTTCGACCGCCATCTGAGACGCTACGCCCACCTGTTCGACGGCCCCGGCTACGTCTGCACCAACGACTTCCGCCCCGGCCTCCGGGAGATCACCGAGGACGTCTTCGGCCTCCGCCCCGCCCAGGCCCTCTTCGTCGACGACGTCGCCCGGGTCGCGGACGCGGCCCGCGAGCTGGGCGCCGCCTTCGTCGGCCGCCCCTCCGCCTTCGCCCACAGCCACCAGCGCGCGCTCATGCGGGAGGCGGGCGTACGCCACCTGATCGACCGTCTGGACGCGCTCGACGACGGCCTGCTGCGCCGGGTCGACCAGGAGATGAGCGCGGGCGCCTTCTGGAGCGCCTCCCTGAGCGCGGCGGGCCGGGGCGGGCGCGCGTGACGCCGGGTGGAGGGCTGCTGTCCGGCAAGGTGGCGATGATCACCGGCGCCTCCAGCGGGATCGGCGCCGCGGCGGCCCGGCACTTCGCCGACGAGGGGGCCGCCGTGGTGCTCGTGGCCCGCCGGGCCGAGCGGGTCGAGGAGGTGGCCGAGCGGATCCGGAAGGACGGCGGCCGGGCCGTGTCCGTACCGGGCGACGTCACCCGCCCCACGGACGTGGAACGGGCCGTCGCCACGGCGGTCGACCGGTTCGGCCGCCTCGACTGCGCGTTCAACAACGCCGGTCACGCCAGCGCCGGAACGGTCCTGCACGAACTCCCCGACGAGGTCTTCGACCGCACTCTGGACGTCAACCTGCGCGGTGTGTGGAACTGTCTGCGCGCCCAGCTGCCCGCCATGCTGGCGGCGGGCGGAGGCGCGGTCGTCAACACCTCCAGCGTCGCGGGCGTGCGCGCCACCGCAGCGTCGGCGGCCTACGTGGCGGCCAAGCACGCGGTCATCGGCCTCACCCGGGCGGCGGCGGCCGAGTACGGCGAGCACGGCATCCGGGTCAACGCGCTGGTGGTGGGCGGCACCGACACGGAGATGATGGACGCCCTCCGCCCGCCCGGCCCCGCCGTGGGCGCGGGCTTCGGCTCCCAGGGCATCCAGCGGCGGCTCGCCGACCCCGTCGAGATCGCCCGCACCGCCGCCTGGCTCTGCTCGGACGCCTCCTCCTTCACCACCGGCGCCGCCCTCGCGGTGGACGGCGGCCGGACCGCCAAGTGACGGCGCGCGCCTCACGACACGCCGACCGGACCGCCACATGGGCTCAGAGCACCGCGACATGACGGAACGCCCCCGGCGGCTGCCGCCCATTCCTGATGGGAGGCAGCCGCCTGGGACGTACGGTCGCGGGACGTCAGACCTGGAGTGCGCCGGGCCGCTCCGCGACCTGGGGGGCCGCCGGGGCCGGGGCGACCGCCTCGGGCTTCGTGCGGTCGGCCAGCTTCAGCCAGATGACACCGACGATGATGACCGTCAGCCAGATGCCCTTGGCGAGGGTGAGGGTCTCGTCGAAGAAGACCGGGCCCAGGACGGCGGCGCCGACCGCGCCGATCCCCGCCCAGACCGCGTAGCCGATGCTGACCTCGATCGTGCGCAGGGCCAGGCTCAGCGCGTAGAGCGTCAGCAGGAAGAACACCACGGCGACCAGGGACCAGGTCAGGACGGTGAAGCCTTCGCTGCCGCCGACGGCGAGCGCGTATCCGATCTCGAAGACTCCGGCGAGCAGGAGCGAGAGCCAGGCGTTGGTGGAGCTCTTGACTGCGTTGGACATGGAAGGTGGTCCTCTCTGAGGTGGCGTCAGATGGTGTGCGGGAGGTGCCGCGTCCGCGGCCGGGGGGTGGGCACGCGGGCTCAGGCGGAACCGCTCAGCTGGAGGCCGACGACGCCACCGATGACGAGGAGGATGCCGATCGCCTTGTTCGCGTTCAGGCGCTGGCCGAAGAAGAGCGCGCCGAGGACGGTGATACCGACGCCCGCGACGGAGGTCCACAGGGCGTAGCCGACGCCCACGTCGAAGGTCAGCAGCGCCTTGCTGAGGAAGAAGGTCGCGGCGGCACCGCTGACCAGGGTGATGGCGGTCCACTTGCGGTTCTTGAAGCCCTCGGCCTTTCCGGCGGCGATGGCGACAGCGATCTCGAAGGCGACGGCGACGGCGAGGTAGAGCCAGTGCATGGGAGGTCCTTCCGTGCGGTGGGTGAGGAGGGGAGTGAGCGTGGGGGAGGCGGTGCGTGCGGCGGCGTACGGCGATGTCGCGGGTCCGGGTCCCGGATCGGCTCCGGGCTGCGCTCGGCGCCTGGGCCGGGACCTTGACCGGTGCCGGGAGCCCTGGTCAGTGCCGGGGCCGGCTCATGGTGAGGAAGTCCTGGAACGGCGCTTCGGCTTCGGGGAGTCGGAGCGCGGTGACCTTGATGGGCCAGCGCTCGGGGTCCTCGGCGAACAGGGAGTACGAGCTGGTGTAGTCGAAGCCGTACCGGGCGGCGGTCCGGCGGTCGGCGGTGTGCACGATGTGGCCGATGCCGGCGAACCGCGCCGCCATGTAGCACAGGGCGCAGGGTTCGCCGGAGGCGATCAGGGTGGCTCCCGCCACGGCGCGGATGCCGTGCCGGGTGGCGGCCTCGCGCAGGGCGACGACCTCGGCGTGCGCGGTCGGGTCGTTGTCCTCGCGGACCCGGTTGAAGCCGGTCCCCAGGATCCGCCCGCTGCCCACGACGACACCGGAGAAGGGGATGCCGCCCTGGGCGACGTGCTCGCGGCTGAGCCGGATCGCTTCGTGGGCGAAGCCCATCAGTTCGCTGTCGTGTGTACCCATGGCAGGTGGTCTCCCGAGTTGCCCTGAATCGTCCATTTGCCTGCACATGCAAGCTAATGATTCCACAAGTCTCCGCCGATGGCGCGACCCGATGGACTTACTCTTGCATGTGCATGTAATCAGTGTCAAGCCGTTGCGTACGTACGGGCGTTGTCCAAGGTCGCCAGCGGTTCCAGCACCCTCGGGTCGAACGGCGCCGGGAGCGCCCCCGCGGCCACCTTCTGCGGCAGGTCGGGGTTGGCCAGCGCGCCCGTCCCGATCGCCAGGACGTCCGCGTGCCCCTCGTCCAGGACCCGCCGCGCCACCGCGTCCTCGTGCAGCCCGCCGTTGGCGATGACGGGCAGCCCGGTGGCCTTCCGGGCGAGCCCGGGAAGCGTCGGCCCGTCCGGCGACCAGTCCCGCCCGCTGCCCGCGAGGTGCAGATAGTCGGCACCGGCCCCGGCCGCCGCCGCGAAGAGGACGCGCGCCTCGGCGTCTCCGCCCGGCCACCGCCATCCGAAGTCGTTGATCTTCCCCTGGGAGAACCGGACGCCGACGGTGAAGCCGGGCCCGGCCGCGCCTCTGACCTCGGCCGTCACCTCCCGCACGATCCGTGAGCGCCCCTCGGCGTCCCCGCCGTACCCGTCGGTGCGCAGATTGGTGTACGGGGTGAGGAACTGGTCGAGCAGATAGCCGTTGGCCGCGTGGATCTCCACGCCGTCGAACCCCGCGTCACGGGCGCGGACCGCGGCGGTGGCGAAGCCCTCCACGGCCTCGGCGATCTGGCCGCCGGTCATCTCCAGCGGTACGGGCCAGGGGCCGCTGCCGCGGTACTTGTCCAGCTGCTCCCCCTTCGGCCGTACCGCCGAGGGGGCCGCGGCCCGGTCGCGGAACCGGTTGCCCTGCGCGAGGGCTCCGGCGTGCATCAGCTGGAGGACGACCCGCGCGCCGGCGGCGTGCGCCCGGTCGACGACGGCCCCCCAGGCGGCGGCCTGCGCCTCGTCCGTGATGCCGGGTTGATGCAGGTAGCCCTGGCTGAAGGCGGTGTCGGTGTAGGTCCCCTCGGTGATCAGGAGCCCGAAACCGCCCTGGGCGAAGGCCTCGTAGTAGGCGGCCATCTCCTCGGTGGCCCGGCCGTCCTCGGTGGCGGAGACCCGGGTCATGGGGGCGACGGCGAATCTGTTGCGCAGATCGAGCCCCGCGAACCGGCAGGCGGTGAGGGCGGGGTGGGCGCGTAACGCGCTGGTGCGGGCGTCGCTCACCTCAGCACGTCCCGTCGATGCCGCAGGCCGCGCCGTAACCGGCCTCCTCCGCCTGCCGGGCCTGCGCGTCCAGGATCGCCTTGCGCAGCTGGGCCGGGCGCGGGACGCCCTCGATCCGGATGTCCCCGACGAGCAGGGTGGGGACCGACTGCACCTGATGGGCGGCCGCCTCCCGCAGGGCCTCCTGGTGCCGGGCGCGGTAGGTGCCGTCCGCCAGCGCGGCCCGGAACCCGGCCTCGTCCAGGCCGATCTCACCGGCCAGGGCGGCGAGGACGTCGACCTCTCCCAGGTCCCGGTCCTCCTGGAAGAAGGCGCGGAACATCCGCTGGTTGTAGGCGTCGCCCAGACCGTGCTCGGCCGCGTACTGGTACCCCTCGAAGGCCAGGGCGGTGTAGGGCTGGGGCGAGACGGTGGGGAGCGTGATGTCGACACCCAGCCGGCGGGCCATGGGGTAGACGGCCCGCTCCCAGATGGCGGGCAGGTAGGCGTCCTCCGGCCGCAGGGTGGGCTGGGGGTGGGCACGCAGCTCGAAGGGCATCCACTCGACTTCCACGTCGACGCCGACGTCCTTGATCGCCTCTTCGATGGGGCCCTCGGCCAGCATGCAGAAGGGGCAGACGTAGTCGGACCAGATCTTGATCTTCACGGGATCAGCCATGCGCAGGCTCCATATAATTGATCGCGCAAGCAACAACATCTCTCGACGGGGCGACGGGAGATGAAAGGGGTCCCCAGAAGGTTGCACGATCATGCACTTTAGTGTCAAGTGCCGCCGCACCCACCGCGGATGCGGCCGGATGCGTCCGGACAGCGGAAACGGCGGCGGCCCACAACCTCGCAAGGCTGTGGGCCGCCGCCGCGGTGCTGCCCGGGTGTTCCCCTACGGGATCCCTACAGGAACGAGTTGATCTCGATCGTCTCGGTCCGGCCGGGGCCGACGCCGATCGCGGAGATCGGGGCGCCCGACATCTCCTCCAGGGCCTTCACGTACCCCTGCGCGTTCTTCGGCAGGTCGGAGAAGGTCTTGGCCTTGGTGATGTCCTCGGACCAGCCCGGCAGGGTCTCGTAGATCGGCTTCGCGTGGTGGAAGTCGGTCTGGTTGTACGGGAGTTCCTCGACGCGCTTGCCGTCGATCTCGTACGCCACGCAGACCGGGATGCGCTCCCAGCCGGTGAGCACGTCCAGCTTGGTGAGGAAGAAGTCGGTCAGGCCGTTGACCCGGGTCGCGTACCGCGCGATCGGGGCGTCGAACCAGCCGCAGCGGCGGTCACGGCCGGTGGTGACACCGCGCTCGCCGCCGATGCGCCGCAGCGCCTCGCCGTCCTCGTCGAACAGCTCGGTCGGGAACGGACCGGCGCCCACGCGCGTCGTATAGGCCTTGAGGATGCCGATGACGCGGCTGATCTTCGTCGGGCCGACACCGGCACCGGTGCAGGCACCGCCCGCCGTCGGGTTCGACGAGGTGACGAAGGGGTACGTGCCGTGGTCGACGTCGAGCAGGGTGCCCTGGCCGCCCTCGAAGAGCACGACCTTGCCCTCGTCGATGGCATCGTTCAGGATCAGGGTCGTGTCGGCGACGTACGGCTTGATCTGCTCCGCGTACTGGAGCATGTCCTCCACGACCTTGCCGGCCTCGATCGCCCGGCGGTTGAAGACCTTGGCCAGGAGCTGGTTCTTCTGCTCCAGGGCGGCCTCGACCTTCTGCACCAGGATCGACTCGTCGTAGAGGTCCTGGACGCGGATCCCCACCCGGTTGATCTTGTCGGCGTACGTCGGACCGATGCCCCGGCCCGTCGTACCGATCTTGCGCTTCCCGAGGAAGCGCTCGGTCACCTTGTCGAGCGTGACGTTGTACGGAGTGATCAAATGAGCGTTGCCGCTGATCAGAAGCTTGGACGTGTCGACGCCTCGCTCGTTCAGACCGCTCAGCTCGGAGAGCAGGACCGCCGGGTCGACCACGACACCGTTCCCGATGACCGGGGTACAGCCCGGCGACAGGATTCCGGAGGGGAGGAGATGCAGTGCGTACTTCTGGTCGCCCACGACGACCGTGTGACCGGCGTTGTTACCGCCCTGGTATCGCACGACATAGTCCACGGATCCACCGAGGAGATCGGTGGCCTTCCCCTTGCCCTCGTCACCCCACTGAGCACCGAGCAGCACAAGTGCGGGCACAGGCGTACACCCCTTCCGGGCGGGGCATGTCCAAGGTCAGGGGGCGTACGTCAAGGTCGTACCTGCCGCACGACGATGTACGGCAAAGCCTGAGCCGTCGAACCGGGTGCCCCGGAATAGACGAAGCCCCTGGCGCAATAGCGCAAGGGGCTCTTGCACCAAGATGCTACCCGAGGAAGGACCGAGGTGTCGGCTGCAGAGCCCCCCGGCCACGGCGACGACCAGCTTCTCGTGGTCATCGACCCGGCCGCCCGCAGGACCGACGGCGAGTCCGTCCGCATCGCGAAGGACGTGCTGAGTGCCGGCTCGCACGCCAAGATCTGCCTTCCGGACACCCCGGAGGAGTTCGCCCGCGCCCTCTCCCGGCGGGGCTCGCGCCGCCCGGTCGTGGTCGGTGACGACCACGCGCTGCTGCGGGCCGTGGCCCAGCTCCACCGGGAGCGGGAGCTGGCCCGGGGCGTCCTCTCCCTGATCCCCGTGGGCGCCGCGCACGCCCTGGAGGTCGCCCATGCCCTGGGCGTGCCCCGGGGCGCGGTGGCGGCCGCGCGGACGGCCCTGGACGGGGCGGTGCGCCGACTGGACCTGCTGGTGGACGACAGCGACGGCGTGGTGCTCGGCCGCCTCCGCATCCCCGCCCCCGCCCCGGCGCCCGGACCGGGGGCCCCGCACAGCGGGGTCACGGCCGTCTGGGACACCTGCCGCTCCCTGGTGACCTCCCTGGTCCGCCCGGCCGCCCCGCAGGCCGCCACCGCGCCACCGGGGACGTACCGGCTGCGGATCGAGGCGGACGGGGTGCTGCTGAGCGACCTGGACGCCCCCGTGCGGGACGTCTCGGTGCACTCCCACGGCGACGGGGGCCTGGCCGACGTGGTGGTCCGCACCTCGGACGGCGAGGAGGTCACGGTGGCGGCCCGGGCCGTCACCGTCTCCGGCGCGGACTTCCGCTACCGGGCCGACATACGGACCGCGGGCCCGGTCCGCACCCGGACCTGGACCGTACGGGCGGGCGCCTGGGGCCTGATGCTGCCGCTCCCGGCGAGCGCGGAAGGGCCGATGGGCGCAGGCTGAAAGGGTACGTACGGCAATCGGCCGCGGAGGTGACCGTCATGACCGCAACCGCCACGCCCAGAGTCACTGTCGGATGGCACATCGACCTCGAATTCGAGGAGGACTCGCACCGCACGCGCGCCGCGGCCCTCGTCCGCCTCCCCGACGGGACCGAGGTACGCGCCCACGGCTACGCCAGCCGCCACCCCTCGGACGAGGACCAGCAGCGGGTCGGCGAGGAGATCGCCGGGGCCCGCGCCCTCAACGAACTGGCGATGAAGCTCCTCACCAAGGCCCACGAGGAGATCGACGAAGCCTCGGGCCGCACGTCGTACCCGCTGACGTAGGGCTTCGCCGCTCAGCCCCTCCGCTTCGTCCAGCCCCCGCGGCGCTTGAGCCCCGGGGTCCGGGGGCGGGCACCCCCGGACCCCGGGGCGGGCATCCCCGGAACGCGGTACGGAACCACGCCCCCGCCCCACCGCGTCTCCCGCCCCATGGAGACCCGAAGAGAAGCCCTCACCGGAACCGCCGGCTGCGCGACCGGCGTGCTCGGCGCCCTCGCGGGCATCGCGGTCTGGATCCCGTACGGCAGGCGCGGCCTCTCCGGCGCCTTCGAGAGCGAGATCGCCCCGATGGTCTTCCTCCTGGGCGTGCCCGTCATGCTCCTGGGCGGGGCGACCGCCGCCCTGGCCCTCTTCGCCCTCGTACGGGGCCGGTGGCGCCCCGCGGCCGCACTGCTCGCGGCCCTCGCGGGGATCGCCGCCTTCGGTTACGGCTTCGACGTGCTGGGCGCCCCGCGGGCACTGGTCGACTGCGGCTCGCCCTGCTGAGGCGCCCCCCCTGCGGGGCCCAGGACCTACACCTCCACCACCAGCTCCTTCAGCCCCCGGATCACGTACCCCGGCTGCCACTCCGGCTCCGCCACCATCCGCATGGCAGGCGCCTTCCGCAGCAACTCCCCGAAGGAAGCCTCCAGTTCGAGCCGGGCGAGCGGAGCGCCCAGGCAGTAGTGGATGCCCGCGCCGAAGGTGATGTGCGGGTTGTCGGCACGGGTCAGGTCCAGCGTGTCCGGGTCCGCGAACCGCTCCGGGTCCCGGTTGGCCGAGCCGAACAGCAGCGCCACCTCCGCGCCGCGCCCGATCACCTGGCCGTCGACCTCGATGTCGTCCAGCACCCAGCGCTCGAACATCTGCAACGGGGTGTCATAGCGCAGGAGTTCCTCCACGGCCGTCGGGAGGGAGGCCGGTGCGGCCCGGAGGGCGGCCAGCTGCTCCGGATGGTGGAAGAGGGTCCGCCACCCGTTGACCGTGGTGTTCACCGTCGCCTCGTGGCCCGCGTTCAGCAGCAGCACGCAGGTGGAGACCATCTCCTGCTCGGTCAGCCGCTCGCCCTCGTCATGGGCGGCGATGAGCGCGGAGATCAGGTCGTCGCCGGGGGCCCTGCGCCGCTCGGCGATCAGTCCGCGCAGATACGCGGAGAACTCCTCCGAGGCCCGGACGGCCGCCTTCGCCGTCTCCTGCGACGGGCTCAGCTCGAACATCCCGCAGATCGCCGCCGACCAGGGCCGCAGCAGCCCCCGGTCCGCCTCCGGGACGCCCAGCGTCTCCGCGATGACGGCGACCGGCAGCGGCTCCGCGACCTCCGCCAGCAGGTCCCCGCCGCCCTTGGCGACGAACGCGTCGACCAGCCCGGCCGCCAGCCGCCGTACGGTCGGGGCCAGGTTCTCGACCGTACGCGGCGTGAACGCCTTGGAGACCAGCCGCCGGATCCGGGGGTGGTCGGGTGCCTCCAGATCGAGGATGCCCTGCCCGTTGAGCGTGGTGAAGGGCTCGTGCTCGGGCGGCGGCGGGGTCCGGCCGAACTCCTCGTGGCTGAAGCGGTGCAGATACGTACGGCCGAGGCGCCGGTCGCGCAGCAGCGCCGATACGTCGCGGTGGTGCGGGATCAGCCACTGCCCCGTCGGCTCGAACCAGTGCGCCCGGCCGGCGGCGCGCAGCGCGGTGTAGGCGGGGTAGGGATCGGCGACGAACGCGGGCGACCAGGGATCGAAGGACACGTGCATGACCCGAAGCTACCCGCGCCCGCGCCCGCCGCAAGGGGTCCGGGCGCGGCATCCGCCGCGCCACCCCGCGCGAGCACCCGGTCCCGGCGGCGGCTGCCCGCCGCCCTACCCCGGCGTCACCAGCCGCGCCTCGTACGCGAACACCGCCGCCTGCGTCCGGTCGCGCAGGCCCAGCTTCACCAGGATGCGGCTCACATGCGTCTTGATCGTGGACTCCGCGACGATCAGGTGCGAGGCGATCTCCGCGTTGGAGAGCCCCTGGGCGATCAGGACGAGCACCTCCGTCTCGCGCTCCGTGAGGTCCCCGACCCGGGCGAGGGCGGGCGGTCGCGGGGCCTCCGCGAGCTTGGAGAACTCGGTGATCAGGCGCCGGGTCACGGTCGGCGCGAGCAGTGCCTCGCCCGAGGCCACCACCCGTACGCCGTCCGCGAGCTGCCGGGCCGAGGCGTCCTTGAGGAGGAAGCCCGAGGCTCCGGCCCGCAGCGCCTGGTACACGTACTCGTCCAGGTCGAAGGTGGTCAGGACCAGCACCTTGGCGTCCACGACCTGCGCGACGATCTCGCGGGTGGCGTCGATGCCGTTCATCCCCGGCATCCGGATGTCCATCAGGACGACGTCCGGGAAGAGGGCGGCGACCTTGTCGACGGCGTCCCGGCCGTCCACCGCCTCCCCCACGACCGTGATCCCCGGCATGGCGTTGAGCAGGACGGAGAAGCCCTCGCGGACCATCATCTGGTCGTCCACGATCAGGACGCGGATGTCGCTCATGCCCGGTCCGCCTTCTCGTACGGGACGAGCTCGGCGCCCGGCGCGGCGGCGGGCTCGCCCGGCTCGCTCTCCGCCGGCGGCACGGGCAGGAAGACCGCCACCTCGTACCCGCCGTCCTCCGTCGCCTCGGCCGTCATCACCCCGTTGAGCATCGCCACCCGCTCCCGCATCCCGGTGATCCCGTGCCCGGCCCCCGGCGACGGCTTGACCAGGCCCCTCGGAGACCCGTTGACGATCCGCAGGCCGATCCCGCCGAGCACGTACGAGATCTCGACCCGGGCCGTGGCGCCGGGGGCGTGCCGCAGGGTGTTGCTGAGGGCTTCCTGGATGATCCGGTACGCCGACAGCTCGACGCCCTGGGGCAGCTCGCGGACGGCCCCGGTGACCACCTTCTCCGTCTCCAGGCCCGTCTCGCGGACGTTGTCCAGGAGCCCGTCGAGCACGGCCAGGGTGGGCTGCGGGGCGTCCGGTGCCTCGTAGTCCTCCGCCCGGACGACTCCGAGGACGCGGCGCAGCTCGGTGAGGGCGGCCACCGCGTTCTCCCGGATGGTGACGAAGGCCTGCTCCAGCTCGGGCGGCGGGTTCTCCACCCGGTAGGGGGCGGCCTCGGCCTGGATCGCGACGACCGACATGTGGTGGGCGACCACGTCGTGCAGCTCCCGGGCGATGGTGGTGCGCTCCTCCAGCAGCGTGCGCCGGTCGCGCTCGGCGGCGGTGACGGTGCGCTGCACGGTGACCTCGCGCTCGGCGTCGCGCACCTCCCGCTGGGCGTCGCGCCGGACCTGGAAGACGGTGACGACGAGCAGCGCGAAGGCGGAGAGGACGGCCACGGGGCCGGTGACCGTCGGGTCCCCGCCCTCCAGGAACACCCCGAACAGCAGGGTCAGCAGCCACATCCAGACCGCCGTACGGGGCCGGGTCCTGGCCGCCACGACCACCAGGACCACCACCTGGCCGATCAGGGCGCTCGGCCCCCACAGCCCGTCGCTGCTCAGGAGCGCGCAGAACAGGGTCGCGGCCCAGGAGGCCCAGAACGCGGCGACCGGCCGCACCAGGGACATCGCGACCGCGATCGCGGGCACCAGCCCCACGAAGAGGGGGAAGTGCCAGCTGGCGAACCCGGACACCAGCACGATGAAGGCAGCGAGCAGCACCAGGGCGTGCGGGGTCCACACGACGGCCCGCTTCAGCACGTCGGGCAACCGGCGTATGAACCGCCCCTCCGGCGAGAGGGGCGGCAGCGGGCGGTAGGCGAACACATGGCGGAAGAGGTCTTCCCGCAGGCCGTCCATCGCGCCGGCGGCCGCCCGGATCTCCGGGCTACTGGTCTTCGTCTGGGTCTCGGTCACGTTTCCACGGTAGGTGGCGGGGGAGGGCGGGTCGTCCCTACGGAAGCTGATTCCGGGGCATCCCCCTCAAGGACTACATACCCCCTACCGGTGGCTGTGCCGCCCCGTTCGCGCCCTGCTCGCACCCGGGGCGCCGCCCCCGAGGCCGCCCGCGGCTCGCGCCCCCGACGCCGGCCGGTGCCGCCCCCGGCACGTCGCCCCCGCAGCTCCCCCGGCGCCGCCTACGGACGGAAGAACTCCGCGTGCTCCCCGGCCCACTGCGCGAACGTCCGCGCCGGCCGCCCGGTGACCTTCTCGACGGTGTCGATCACCGTCCGCCCCTCCGGCGGGGTGTCCCGGTAGACCTGGATCAGGAACTCGATCACGTCCTCGGGCAACCCCCTGGCCCGCCACCCGGCGAGCGCCTCCTCCTCGGTCAGCTCGACCAGCTCGACGGCCCGGCCCCGCGCCGCCGCGATCGCCGCCACCTTGTCCCCGACGGTCAGCGCCTGCGGGCCGGTGATCAGGTACACCTGGCCGCCGTGGCCGTCCTCGGTGAGCGCCGTCGCCGCGACCGCGCCGATGTCCGCCTCGTGGACCATCGCGCTCAGCCGGTCGACGAAGGGCTCACGGACCACGTCCCCGGCCTTGACGTCGGGCGCCCACTCCAGGGCGTTCGCCATGAACTCGACCGGCATGACGACGGTCCAGTCGAGCCCGCTCTCCCGTACCGCGGTCTCCATCGGGGTGTCCCCGCCCCCGTTGAGCACGGTCACCCGGCGCACCCCCGCCCCACGGGCCAGCCGCATGATCTCCTCGCCGGTCGTGAGCGGGGCGAAGAGGCCGCCGTCGAAGGTGATCAGGTGCAGGCCCGTCACGCCCTCCAGCGCGCTCTCCAGCGAAGCCGGGTCGGCCAGGTCGCCGCGGACGACGTCGACGTCCGGCGGGAACTCCGCACGTGCCGGGTCCCGCGTCACGGCCCGGACGCGCGCGCCGCGCTCCAGCAACTGCTCGACCACTCGGCGGCCGACCGTTCCCGTGGCTCCGGTCACCAGGATCGTCATGGCGGATCTCCTTCGTTCGGTTCGACGACGACCAACGTAGGAGCCCTTGCGGTCAGCTTCCGTCCGCAACGAGGGCGCGTGAGGCAAGGAGGAGGTGATACGGCCTAAGGGCTCGCAGAAGAATAAGTTGCGTGTTGTCTGTCTTGACATCGCAGCTCAGGCCGGGTGCTCGACAGCATGTTGATTCTCTGCGAGCCCTTAGCGGGAACCTCACCACGCCAGCTGCGTGATCTCCTCCGCCACGATCGCGCACGCGTCGGCGCGCGGGTCGATCAGCGGGAAGTGCCCGACGTCCCCGAGCAGCGTGAGCCCGACCATCTCGCCGGACTTCGCCGCCGCTTCGACGTACGCCTCCGAGACGGCCGACGGGACGACGATGTCGTCCTCGCCGTGGACGATGGCGGTGGCGATCCCGGTGGGCAGCAGGGCGGCCGGGTCGGCCTGGCCCATACGGTCGGCGAACTCCCCTTCTTGGCCCAGAAGTTGGTTGACCGCCCCGCCGCACACACCCAGCTCCACGGCCGACGCGAAGTCCGCGATCGGGGCCAGCGCGACGACCCCGCGCAGCGGGGGCGGGGCGGGCAGGCGCCACGGCGACCCCTCGGGCAGGACGTGCCGTGCCGCCGCCCAGAGCGCGAGGTGCCCGCCCGCCGAGTGGCCGGTCACCACGATCCGGCGCACATCGGCCTCCGGCAACTCCTGTGCGGCCAGGGCCGGTACGGCGTCCAGCGCGGCGGCCACATCGTCGAAGGTCTCCGGCCAGCGCCCCGCGACGGGGTCACCGCCGGGCGTCGGCCCGCTCCCCTCTCCACCCCGCCGGTACTCCACGCTCGCCACCGCGAACCCGCGCCGGGCCAGAAAGCCCGCGAGCGGGGAGACATGGGCCCGGTCGTACGGGGCCCGCCAGGCGCCACCGTGCAGCAGGACGACGAGCGGGGCGGCGGTGCGGCCCTCGCGCGGGGCGTAGAAGTCGATGACCTGGTCGGGGTGGTCGCCGTAGGCGGCGGTCCGGTCGGGGGCGACGGCGGGATGGGCGAACGCCGACGCGCTCTCGGCCTCGTCCCGATCACGCGCCGCAGAGTCCGGGAAATCCGGGGAATCCGACATGCTCCTCAACCGTCCTATGCCCGTGGCCTGCGCCTGTGTCCTGTGCCTGTGTCAGGTGCCCAACTGGGTTGACCTGCGGGGACGGTACCAGCCATCGGCACCGCCCCCGCCCGGCCACGCGCCCCTTGACGGGCCGTCAGCCCCCAGGGTCTCCACCGGCAGAGGGACCGTCAGCCCGCCGGGGTCTCCTCCAGCACCTCGGCCAGGACCCGCGCCGCCCGTTCCGCGTCGGCGAACCCCACGTACAGCGGGGTGAAACCGAACCGCAGCACGTCCGGCCGCCGCAGATCGCCCACGACACCGCGCTCGATGAGGCTCCGCATCACGGGTTCGGCCTCCTCGCAGCGCAGGGCGACCTGGCTGCCGCGCTCGGCGTGCGCGACCGGGGTGACCGAGGTGACCCGGCCCGCCGGTACGTACGCCTCGACGCACTCCAGGAAGAAGTCCGTCAGCGCCAGGGACTTGGCGCGGACGGCGTCCACCGAGACCCCGTCCCACACGTCCAGCGCCGCTTCCAGCGTGAGCATGGAGACGATGTCGGGCGTGCCGACCCGGCCCCGTACGGAACCGTCCGCCGGGGTGTAGTCGGGGGTCATGCCGAACGGGTCGGCGTGCGAGTTCCACCCCGGGAGCGGGGAGTCGAAGGCGGCCTGGTGGCGCTCGGCGACGTACAGGTACGCGGGCGAACCAGGGCCGCCGTTCAGGTACTTGTAGGTGCAGCCGACGGCCAGGTCCACCCCGTGCTCGTCCAGCCCGACCGGCAGGGCCCCCGCGCTGTGGCAGAGGTCCCAGACGGCGATCGCGCCCGCCGCGTGGACGGCGGCGGTCAGTCCGGGCAGGTCGTGCAGCCGGCCCGTACGGAAGTCCACCTGGTTGAGGAGGACGGCGGCCGTACGGTCCCCGAGCGCTGCGGGTGCCTCGGCGGGATCGACCGGCACGACCCGGTGGCCGGTGAGCCGGGCGGCGGAGGCGGCGATGTACCCGTCCGTGGGAAACGTCGTGGCGTCAACCAGGATCTCGTCCCGTCCCCCGCCCCGGAGGGACGGCCCGCCGCCCGCCGGAGAGGCGAGGCGGGTGGCCGCGACGACCGCCTTGAAGACGTTCACGCTGGTCGAGTCACCGACGACGATCTGTCCGGCGGCGGCCCCGACGAGCGGGGCGATCCGGTCGCCGATCCGCTCGGGCGCGGTCCACCAGCCGCTCTCGCCCCAGGACCGGATGCGCAGCTCGCCCCACTGGCGGGTGAGGACGTCCTGCACCCGGGCGGGGACATGGACGGGGAGCGCGCCGAGCGAGTTGCCGTCGAGGTAGACGCCGTCGTCGAGGGCGAAGAGGGCACGGCGGTCGGCCAGCGGGTCGGCGGCGTCGAGCTTCAGCGCCCGCTCGCGGAGCGCGTCACGGGAGGCGTCAGACATGGCTGCGCGCCGTCCACAGCTCGGGGAACACGTTCTTCGTGGCGCGCTTCTCCAGCCAGGCGACCCCGGCGGAACCGCCGGTACCGGTCTTGGAGCCCATCGCGCGACGGGTGGCGACCAGGTGGTCGTTGCGCCAGCGCCAGACCAGCTCGCCCACGTCGGTGAGCAGCTCACCGAGGCGGACCAGCTCGTCGTTCTGGTCGTCGGAGGCGTAGATCTGCGCCCACACCGCCTCGACCTCGGGCGAGGGCACGTACCGCTGGGTCAGGTCCCGGTCGAGGACCGCCTCGGGGATGGCGTACCCGCGCCGGGCCAGCAGCGCGAGGGTCTCGTCGTACAGACTGGGCTCCCCGAGCGCCTTCTCCAGCTCGGCGTACACCCGGGGCGCGCCCCGGTGCGGCACCAGCATGGAGGCCGACTTGTCGCCGAGCAGGAACTCCATCCGCCGGTACATCGCGGACTGGAATCCGGAGCCCTCGCCGAGCGAGCCCCGGTAGGAGTTGAACTGGGCGGGGGTGAGCCCGGCGAGCGGCCGCCAGGACTCGTTGAGCGCCTCCAGCTCGCGCAGCGACCGCTTGAGCGCGTCGCGCGCGACGGGTATGCGGTCCTCGCGCAGGGCGCGGGTGGCCGTCTCCCACTCATGGACGATAACGGTGAACCACAGCTCCATGACCTGGGTGGTGACCAGGAAGACCATCTCGCCGGGGTCGTCCGAGCGGAGGTGCTGGAGGTGGGTCAGGACATCCGCCTGGACGTAGTCCTCGTACGGAGTCGTGCCCGCGAAGTCCAGGTACGGAGTGTCCGCACCGGTGGCTTCGGGGTCGGGGTGATGGGTCGACATCGCTGTCTCCTCGACACGAGCTTCCGGGTAGCGGTCCGCCCCTTCCATGAGGTGATGGGCTCCGGTCCCCTGCTCGCATACTAAGCCCGCCCCGCCCGAGGGGTCGGGCGGGGCGGGCCGAGGAGTACGCGGCCGAGGTCAGCCGAGGATGTCGGCGGCGGTCGGGGAGGAATCGCGCAGGAACGACGAGCAGCGCTCGTGCTCCTCGGTCTCCCCGATCGCCCCGGCGGCCCGCGCGAGGGCGTGCAGGGCGCGCAGGAAGCCACGGTTCGGCTCGTGCTCGAACGGTACGGGGCCGTGGCCCTTCCAGCCGGCCCGGCGCAGGGCGTCGAGGCCGCGGTGGTAGCCGGTGCGGGCGTACGCGTACGACTCGACGACCCGGCCGCCCTCGAACGCCTCGTCGGCGAGCTGCGCCCAGGCGAGCGAGGAGGTGGGGTACTTCGCGGCGACCTCGGCGGGCGGGGTGCCGGCGGCGAGCAGCTCGCGCGGCTCGGGGTCGTCGGGGAGGTGGGTCGGGGCGGGGCCCCCGAGCAGGTTCTCGTGGATGGACATGGATCAAGTGTGCCTGGAGCGAGGCGCGGGCGGGGCGTCACCCGGTCATGCGGGGCAGGATGTTCCGTTTCGCGCCGGCCGGTACGTTCCGGGGCCCGAGCCGCCGCCGTCACCGCCCGCTGGAGGTCCCCTGTCCGGTCTCCCGCCCGGGGTCGTGCTCCGGCTCCAGCGGCGGGGCCACGACCCCGCAGTGCACGGTGCACTCGGGCCGCTCCTCCGCCCGCTCCCCGGCGGCCGGGGCCGGCGGGGTGCGGACGGTCCACCAGGCGAGGAGCGCGCCCGCCACCAGCAGCCCGGCGCACATCGGCATCGCCCGCCGGAAGGTGGCCGCGAACTCGCCCGCGTTCCGGTACGCCTCCGGCCCCATCCCGGCGAGCAGGGGCAGCGCGGCCACCGCGACGAGCCCGGCGGCCCGGGCGGCGGCGTTGTTGATCCCGCTGGCCAGACCGGCCCGCCCGGTGTCCACGGCGGCCAGGACGGTGGCGGTGAGCGGGGCCACGACCACGACGAGCCCGGCACCGAGCACCAGGACGGCGGGCAGCACCTCGGTGGCGTACCCGCCGAGGGACGCGCTGTCCGGCCCCACCCGCAGCATCAGGAGCATCCCGGCGGCGGCCAGCAGCGGCCCCACCGTGAGCGGGATGCGCGGCCCGATCCGTCGCCCCAGCTCCCCCGCCCAGGCGGAGAACAGCAGCATGAGCACCGTGGTGGGCAGCAGCGCGGTGCCGGTCCCCAGCGCCGAGTACCCGGCGACGACCTGGAGCTGGATGGCGGAGAGGAAGAAGAAGCCGCCGAGGGCCGCGTAGACGCAGAAGGTCACCAGGTTGACCGAGGTGAAGAGCCGGGAGCGGAAGATCGACGGCGGCAGGACGGGGTCCGTCCGCCGCCGCTCGACCCGCACGAACACCGCTCCGAGGGCCACCCCGCCGAGGGCCGCCCCGATCACCAGGGGCGAGGCGCCCCGCCCCGGCGCCTCGATCAGCGCGTACGTCACCCCGGCCAGCGCGAGGGCCCCGAGCACGGCCCCCAGCACGTCGAACCGGCCGTGCGCCGACGGGTCGCGCGACTCCGGTACGTGGCGGAGGGCGACGGGCACGCAGAGTGCGGCGAGCGGCAGGTTCAGCAGGAAGACCCACCGCCACCCGGGCCCGTCCACGAGCCACCCGCCCACGAACGGTCCCACCGCCGCCCCGACCCCGCCGAACCCGGACCAGAGCCCCACGGCCCGCGCCCGGTCGTCCGGATGGAAACTGGCCTGGATGAGCGCGAGGGACCCCGGGGTGAGCAGCGCCCCGCCGACCCCTTGAAGGGCGCGGGCGGCGATGAGCACCCCCGCGTTCGGCGCGATCCCGCAGAGCAGCGAGGCGGCGGCGAACCACGCCACCCCCACCAGGAACACCCGCCGCCGTCCGTACCGGTCCCCGAGCGCCCCGCCCAGCAGGATCAGCCCGGCAAGCGTGAGCATGTAGGCGTTGACGGTCCACTGGAGCGCGGCGAGATCGGTACCGAGGTCGGCGCCGATGCGGGGCAGGGCGACGTTGATGACGGTGGAGTCGAGCATCGCCATGCCGGACCCGAGCACGGTGGTGAGCACGACCCACCGCCCGACGGGGGAGGCGACCCGGACCTCCCCGGGCACGGAGGGGACTGGAGCCATGGGGTCAGCCTGCCCCGGGGTGCCCGCCCCCGCACCCCCGCGGCCCTGTCACGGGGGCGCTGCCCCCGTATCCCCGCTCCTCACCTGCCGGAGGGGCTGGACCTGACGGTTTCCACGGCCCGGACCAGCGCCTCCACCCCCCGCTCCACCTTCCCCCGCGGACACCCCACGTTCAGCCGCACGAACCCCGGCGCCCCGTAGACCGCCCCGTCCATCACCGCCACCCTCTCCCGCTCCACCAGCACCCGCTGCAACGCCTCGTCGTCCACGACCCCCGCCGGCCGCAGGTCGATCCACGCCAGGTACCCCGCCTGCGGCGGCTCCCACCCCAGCTCCGGCAGGTCCGCGGAGAGCCGCTCCGCGACATACGCCAGGTTTCCCGCCACGTACGCCCGCACCGCGTCCAGCCACGCCGCCCCCTCCCGGTACGCCGCGATGTGCGCGGTCAGCGACAGGACCGCCGGGGACGCCAGCCCCTCCCCCGTCTCCATCCGCCGCAGATACTCCGCCCGGTCCGCCGGATCCCCGATGAACCCGTACGAACCGGTCAGCGCCGGAAAGTTGAAGGCCTTCGACGCCGAGGTGATGAGAGCCCAGCGACCCCCGCCGTCCCCGGCCACCCGCGTCCACGGCACGTGGACGCCTCCCGCGCGCTCCTCGTGTACGAAGTCCGCATGGATCTCGTCGCTGATCACGGCCACCCCGTGCCGTGCGGCCAGCTCCGCCGTCCGGGCCAGCTCGGCGGCCGTCCAGACCCGTCCGGTCGGGTTGTGCGGCGAGCAGAGCACCAGGACCTTGGCGTCCGCCCGCGCCAGCTCCCGTACCAACGCCTCCTCGTCCCCCAGCGGCACCCCGCGCAGCTCCCGCCCGAGCCCGGTGACCGCCTTGCGGAAACCGTCGTACGTGGGGGTGTGGACGACGACACCGTCACCCTCCCCCGTCCACATCTGTAGGAGCTGGGAGAGCTGGTTGAGGACGGACGGGCCGTAGACGAGCTGCCCGGGGTCGATCTCGGTGCCGTACCGCGTGGCGTGCCAGTGGGCGACGGCCGAACGGAAGTCGTCGTGCTTCCAGGTGGTGTAGCCGAAGACGCCGTGCTCCAGCCGGTCCCGCAGCGCGGCCAGCACCTCGGGGGCGGTGGTGAAGTCCATGTCGGAGATGGTGAAGGGCAGCAGCCCGTCGACCCCGAACCGGTCGGCGACCCCGTCCCACTGGACGCACCAGGTGCCGCGGCGGTCGACGGCGGTGTCGAAGTCGTACGGTTCGCGCGGCTCGGCGTCGTACGGTTCACCCTGCTGCCCGGCCATGGCGGCCCCTCCCTCTGCGAGCGGTCTCGGTACGGGGGGGGGGGGGGGGGGGGGGGGGGGGGGGGGGGGGGGGGGGGGGGGGGGGGGGGGGGGGGGGGGGGGGGGGGGGGGGGGGGGGGGGGGGGGG